>CAZVPN010000186.1:0-1558 GCA_964628135.1 uncultured Campylobacterales bacterium | reverse complement strand
AGAGGGGTTTTTGCATGTAGTGCTTTTTGTGCTATTTGCGTTTCTCCTCTTTGTTTGAAACCAAAGCGTAATCTAAAATCTGATATTGAACTTTTTTTGATATACTTCCAATGAATAATGGGGGCTTCTCTAAATATTCAAATTTTTCACAAAAGAACAGCGATGAAAAAAGTAGTAATCTCAGCAATTTTTGGTCTATTGGTAGCGATGATTGTGCCATCTTCGGCGTTTGCACAGAGTTATAGATGGGCAGATGGCAAGCCAAGTTTGGATTTTGCAGATAATGCCGCAGATATCTTGACAAAAAAAACAAAGCAAAATCGTTTTTTGAATAAACTATACAAAGCTATGTTTGAGACACCTATTTGGGTTAGCGACAAGGGGCTTACCCCTTTTGGCAAAGAGCTTATGGATACTATATCCAAAGATCCCACCGTTCCTCCTACTATCGCAAAGGGTGATCTGTTTTCAAAGGTAAAAAAGGAGATAGATGCTCTAAAATCCAAAAAGGGCGGCACATTGCAAGATAAGATAGCTCTTGAGTTGGATATGAGTAGGTTATACAAAAGCTATGCAGATTATCTGATATATGGCGGTATCAACTGGAGCAACTTCAAAGCAAAATTGGCAGAGCTAAAAGAAGAAAAGAAAGCTGATTTTGGTTGGGTAGTGTATAAACCGGCTCAAACTCCGATATCCGTATTGCAAAATGCGATCGATAGTGGTAGCCTAAAGGATGGCTTTGATAGTGCAGAGCCTACGCGATTTAATTATCGAGAACTCAAAAAATATCTTGTAAAATATATAAAACTTCAAAAAAGCGGCAAATGGAAAAAATTGCCAAGCTTCAAAGGCAAGATAAAGGTAGGACAATCTAGCAGTGCAATGCCTGCAATCAAAAATAATCTCAAACTTACCGGAGATTTTGGAGATTGTCACACAGATACAAATTCAGCTACTTATGATAGCTGCACCCAAAAAGCCGTCAAGCATTTTCAAGCAAGAAATGGACTATCTATCGATGGAGTGATTGGGCGAGGCACCTACAGCAAATTGGCTACACCGCTATCAAAAAAGATACAACTCATCAGAATGAACTTAGATCGCATCAAAAGATTAAGACATGACTCTGAGGCGGTTAGGATAGAGCTGAATATCCCATCATTTAGATTGAATGTGTTTGATCATGATAAGTTAGTCGATACTATCAGGGTAATTACGGGCAAGCCAAATCATCCAACTCCTGTATTTGGAAGCAAAGTGCAGTATATAGTGGTGAACCCTTGGTGGAAGATACCAGAAAGCATTGTCAAAAAAGAGATGCTCAAGCATTTGATTAAAGATCCATACTATTATGAAAGAAAAGGCAAAGTATTGCACGCTACTTGGGATGAGCACTCCGAGAGGATAGACCCAGGCACTGTGGATTGGAGTCAATATCAATCTGATAGTGCACATATCCCATATCACTTTATGCAGGTTCCAAGCAACCATAACGCACTAGGCAAGATCAAGTTTATATTTCCAAACAGATTTTCTGTATATATCCATGATACGC
>CAZVPN010000185.1:0-1568 GCA_964628135.1 uncultured Campylobacterales bacterium | reverse complement strand
AGGAGATTTTATGGGTTTAGGTATAGGGCTTGTCGGCTTGCCAAATGTGGGCAAATCCACTACATTCAATGCTCTCACAAAGGCACAAAATGCCGAGAGTGCCAATTATCCATTTTGCACGATAGAGCCAAACAAAGCAGTGGTTCCAGTGCCAGATAGCAGACTTGAGGAGCTTGCCAAGATAGTCAATCCAGAGAGAATACAATACTCCACACTAGACTTTGTAGATATAGCCGGACTTGTCAAAGGTGCATCTCAAGGAGAGGGGCTTGGAAACAAGTTTTTGGAAAATATTCGCGAAACAGAGGTAATACTTCATATAGTTCGCTGCTTTGAGGATGAAAATATCACCCATACCGAAGGCTCCATCGATCCTATCAGGGATATTGAGATCATAGAGACAGAGTTGCTTCTTGCAGATATGGCAAGACTTGAGAGTCGCATTTCCAACCTCACTAGGCGAGCCAAAGGCAATGATCGCGATGCAAAATCACAATTGGAGGTAGCACAAGCACTACTCAAGCACCTTGAGGATGCCAAACCTGTTGCCACATTTGAAGATAGAGACAGTGATGCCTTTGCAACTCTCAACAAAGAGATGAGATTTCTCACTTCCAAAGAGATCATATATGGTGCCAATGTAGATGAAGATGGGCTTGAAGATGACAATGAGTATGTCAAAACTCTCAAAGAGTATGCCGATATACATGGCAGAGAAGTTATTAAGCTATGTGCCAAGATTGAAGAGGAGATGGTAAGTTTCGATGAAGAAGAGAAGCAAGAGATGTTGGAGTCATTAGGCGTGAGTGAGTCTGGACTTGAGCAGATCATACGCAAAGGATTCGACAAGCTTGGGCTTATGAGCTACTTTACTGCCGGAGTCAAAGAGGTTCGCTCTTGGACCATTCGCAAAGGCACCACTGCACCAAAGGCGGCCGCGGTGATACACAATGATTTCGAGAAAGGTTTTATTCGAGCAGAGGTTATCAGCTATGAGGATTTTATAGCCAACGGGGGAGAGCAAGGCGCCAAAGAGGCCGGCAAAATGCGTCTGGAGGGCAAAGAGTATATTGTCCAAGACGGAGATATAATGCACTTTAGGTTTAATGTATGATGAAAAAGATATTTTTTACAGCCATAACTTTGGTATTGTTACTTAACGGGTGTGACTCGAAAGGTCAAAAGTCTCTTATGGTCACAATAAATAGCAAATACCCTATGCAAGAGACAATTCAACGATATGAAAAAGCGATGCAGTCCAGAGGATACAAGCTATCTGCTGTTATCGATCACACAAATATAGCAAAAGATCAAAATATTTATCTACTTCCTACAAAATCCCTTGTATTTGATGATCCAAAAAGATTTTCTGCTCTACTCACCTGCAACCCGTCTATGGCGATAGATTTACCTATCAGAGTATCAGTATTTAGCAAATTGGGAGGTGAGGTGTCGCTTTCCTATACTCAACCGGAATATTGGTCCCTGAAACATAACATCAAAGATAAAAATTGTCTTGGTATAGTAGACTCAATTGCAAGAGATTTTAATACGGTGTCAGACTCTAT
>CAZVPN010000184.1:0-1612 GCA_964628135.1 uncultured Campylobacterales bacterium | reverse complement strand
CTGAGTGGTTGCAATAGTGATGGAAAATTTGCCTTGAAGTCCAAAATGACCGGAACATTGGCAGATGCCGTAGCGACAAACAGAGAATCCGGCGGTCACTATCAGATGCAGATAGATGTCACCACAAGATGGGTTTACAATCTAATACGCGGCAAAAGACACGAGAGATATCGCTCGGTAGGTGATGTCAAAAACGGCATATACTATAGCCACAAATTGACAATAGAGCGTTGGACTGAAAAAAATCATCTTCACTCGATCAATGAGTATAGCATTGATTATCGCAAAAAGAGAATCATTCGTCACTATCGAGAGTGGCACGGCAAAAAGTTGGTCAAAGAGTCCAAGGTCGATATGGGGTATTTTACTCATGATGACTTTTTGACGGTTTTACACAATACTCTGCTTAGAGCCAAAGTCAAATCCACGCAACGCATCAATAAACTCGTCGCAGCCTCAGAAGAGACCAAAGGCAAAGTCTCTATATTTATCTCAAAAGATCCAAAACAGCTAGCACGCTGGGGAGTGCCCAAGGATGGAATGCTTGTGCAGATGGATGTGCATAAGAGTATATTCAAGGGCTCAAAGGGCTATATGACTGTTTTGTTGGATGCCAAAAGCCATCCAATCAAATTTTATTTACAAAACCTAAAAACAATCAATACAATGACAGGCATCCCAAAAAAATAGCAACGCTCCTAATATCCAATCATATCAACGATAGGGTAGTGATCTGAGCCCATATCGGGTGCTACCGATATCTGTTTGACGCTTAGCATCTGCGAGATTAGCACCTGATCT
The DNA here is from genome assembly GCA_964628135.1 of uncultured Campylobacterales bacterium. Classification (GTDB taxonomy): domain Bacteria; phylum Campylobacterota; class Campylobacteria; order Campylobacterales; family Sulfurovaceae; genus JAAXPZ01. The sequence continues at coordinate 811 of CAZVPN010000184.1, read as the reverse complement.
ATAGGTAGCGGCACATATGGTTTGAGACGATAATCTGTAGGGATACTTAGTCGAAGCCCAGGGACGACTTTGGTTTGGGATGCTTTGGCAACTATATCTACAGTATGACTCCAAGGTGCAGCGTTGAAATCTCCGGCTATCAAAATTGGCTTTTTGAGAGATTTGAGTCTGTTTTTTAGTGATATGGCTTGCTTTGTTTGCCCATAAGGAAACGGCAAAAATAGATGGATTGAGACAACTGTTAGATTTGTATCATCCATTTTGATGCGAGCAGATACCATCCCGCTATGCTTTTTGCAATCTACACTTCCCTCTATAAACGGGTATTTTGATATGACGGCTTCGTTGGTTGTTTTCCTCATGCAGTAGGCTTGCCATCTGTATCCATCTTTTGCCAGCTTTTGAAAAAATGGCTTTTGTCTTGGCGAAACCTCTTGGAGTGTTATGATGTCGATATGGTTTTTTAGGATAAAATCTCTGATTGATTTGAGTCCTTTTGTGTTGTTTAGATTGATGTTGTATTGTAGGTGCCTAAAGGTTTTGCTTGCTGTCTTGTGATTGCCTATAGAGAATGGACGCATCATCCACGCAAGATAGATCCCAAACAAAACAGCCAATATCCACCAAAAAGCCCTATGATCTTTTTTGCCAAATATTGCTCTGAGAACAAACCACAATATAGCAGCACCAAGCAAATAGAGCCTAAAATGGCTAAAAGCATCAAAAAAAGGATGCATGGATCCAAAATAGCTTAGCACTAACGGCAGAAGAATTAGAAAAGTAATAATATTTAAAATCATCAATGATTCCT
>CAZVPN010000183.1:0-1618 GCA_964628135.1 uncultured Campylobacterales bacterium | reverse complement strand
ATCAGTTTAAATCTCTTTTACTCTCTTGCAGTTATGTTTATCATTTATCTACTTGCTGCATTGAGTGTATATGGCTTTAGAAATTTATCCCTGCGTAGACAATAACTGCACATTAGCTACACTCTGTTCACCATCCAAAGCTATAATAACACTATGAGAAGATTTGGAAAATTTATTTTGATACTACCGTTGATATTGGTGAGTTTAAATGCATCTTATAGCATAAAACCCGGCAAACGACCTCGCAGTGCACTAGATCATATGCATTTTCATACTCTGCTTGATATGAAACGAGTGCCACAAAATATGAAATACTATGCCGAACAGATTCAACCGATCCCATACTCCAAACAACTTGCCTATGCCAAGGATTACATCAATAAATTCTTTGAACCATGGCGCAGAGACGGAATGCATGAACCGCAAAATGATTTGACTTGGCAAGTGCGTTTTGTTCAAAAAAGAGCTATCTATGATGCCCACAAAAAAATAATACCTCCAAAAGTATGGAGATGGTGGATACGCAACTCTGACCTAGAGCATATAGATACAATCAAAGGCAGAGCAATAAGCATTCGCCATACCAATCTAAGAGCATTCCCTACCGATACACCTGCATACAAAGATCCTTGGAAGAGCACCGAAGGGTTTCCGTTTGACTACAATCAAAACTCCGAGCTGCATCCAAATGTGCCGCTATATATTTCACACTACTCCAAAGATCATCGCTGGGCATTTGTGCATGCAGGTCATGCATTTGGGTGGGTAAAACTCAAAGATATTGCAATCGTAAACACAAAATTTATAAAACTATTTCAGAGTGGACACTACTATATAACAATCCGTGACAATCTATATATCTATCACAACAATAAGCCCTACTCTATAGTCAAGATGGCTACACTGTTCCCAAAAAGCCGATACACACGATCTCTTCTACTTGCCACAAAAGACGCCAAAGGCAATGCAAAGATAGATAAAATACCTCTACCCAAAAAATCGCTTGTCTCTACATTTCCTGCTAAGTTCAATGCACACAATGTAGCTTATATTGCACAGCAGTTTCGTGGTGAGCCATACGGCTGGGGTGGCAAACTGTATGGCAGAGACTGCTCATCCACTACAAGGGATTTTCTGGGATGCTTTGGTATTTTTCTAAATCGAAACTCCGAGGATCAATCCAAAGAGGGCAAAAGAACCAAGATCAAAGGTTTAGCAAAAGCCCAAAAGAAACAAGCTATCATCAAATATGCCAAGCCTTTTCGCTCACTGCTTTATGTGCCGGGTCACATAGGTCTCTATCTGGGTCATTACAAAAACGAACCCATAATTATGCATACATACTGGGGTATCAGACTTAACAATTGGAGTAAATATACCCTATCTCGCACCATAGTTACCACTACAGAGCCAGGCAAAGAGCATCCGCAAATTAGAGAAAAAAGCAAACTCATCAATACACTCAAATATATTATCAATTTTTGAAATTTTTATCTAAATGCCGATACAATTTTAAACTTTATAAATATTTACAATTAAGATGGAAACTTGTATAACTACCATGAAAAACTAAAATCTCTTTTAAGTCAATACCAGGTCAACCCATCACAAATAAAGA
>CAZVPN010000182.1:0-1635 GCA_964628135.1 uncultured Campylobacterales bacterium | reverse complement strand
ACAAGGTTGTCAATCTCCTGCTCTACTATATTTTGAGGTAGATCAAAATCATAAGCCTTCACAAGTGCCTCAAGAAGTTTTGGCTTGAGCTCTTCGTTGTAAAGTTTGGATATCTTCTCAGCAACTATCTGATCAGCTACGCTAGCTTTGAGATCATCGACTGTAGCATCAGCTTTGCCTGTGATAGCTTGAGCTGTTTTGTCATCGATTTTTGCCTCTGATCTGACTTTGATGTCGTGAAGTTTGATATCAAACTCTGTCTCTTTGCCTTTGAGATTTTCAGCTTGATAATCTTCTGGGAAAGTTACCTTGATTCTCTTCTCTTCGCCTATTTTCATACCTACCATTTGATCTTCAAAGCCAGGGATAAACTGATTTGATCCGATCTCTAGCTCATACGCCTCGGCCTTGCCTCCCTCAAATGGCTTGCCATCCAAAAAGCCCTCAAAATCAAACATCGCTACATCACCTTTTTTGAGAGCTCTTTTTGTCTTGATGCTCTCAAGCGGTGCACTCTGTGCTGCTAATTCTTTGATGCGCTCATCTATCTCTTCGTCGCTTGCTGTTGGTTTTTCAAAAGATGGAACAACTTTCTGATAATCACCAAGCTCAACTGTCGGTCTCAAACATACAAGTATCTCAGCCTCTATGGACTCATCAGCTTTGTCATATTTTTTAAATATCGGATCGCCTATCATATCCGCTGCATTTGCTTTGACTTCAGCCAACGCCTTGTCCAAAGCCTCTCTGACAAACTCACCCTCGGCATCTTGTGTCAACTGCTCTCCGTGAAGCTTCTTGACTACATTTGCAGGCACCTTGCCTTTTCTAAAGCCATCCACTTTGATCTGCTTGCCTGCTTGTGCTGCTAGCTTATCTACTTTTGCCTCTATCTCACTATTTGGGATAGATACCTCTACACTAAAATTCGCCTTATCTATACTATTGGTCGATACTTTCACTTTGTTCCTTTAAATGCTATATAAGTCCCGTGATTTTATCCAAAAAGCGATAAAGAAGAGCATATGTGTAGCCTTGATAAATAGAGATAAAATAATAAACTTTATGATATGCTTTGGCAAGCAAAACATAGGATGCAGATATGAACAAAGAAAAAGAGTTTGAAGAGGCAGTCACCAAAATATTGGAGCTTGTAGGAGAGAATCCTCAGCGTGAAGGGCTTATCAAAACACCTACCAGAGTAGCCAAATCTTTGATGTTTTTGACCGAAGGATATAGACAAGATCCAAAAGAGATACTAAACCAAGCACTCTTTAGCACAAGCAACGATGAGATGGTCTTGGTGCGTGATATTGAGTTTTATTCTATGTGTGAGCATCATATGCTGCCGATTATCGGACGAGCACATGTGGCATATATACCTGACGGCAAAGTAGTAGGGCTATCCAAAATACCACGCATTGTCAATGTTTTTGCCAGACGATTGCAGATACAAGAGCAGATGACAGAGCAGATAGCCGATGCCATCTCAGATACTATCAAGCCAAAAGGTGTAGCAGTAGTGCTACATGCCCGCCATATGTGTATGGAGATGAGAGGAGTAGAAAAGATCAACTCCACCACGGTAAGCTCAGCACTAAGAGGACTATTCAAAAGCGACCAACGCACCAGAAA
>CAZVPN010000181.1:0-1671 GCA_964628135.1 uncultured Campylobacterales bacterium | reverse complement strand
ATAATATCTCCACTTACTATTCGATATTGGGATTGCTAAGCAAGACAACCGGAGCTGATTTTTATCATTTGGAAAAAACTGTTTTGAGATTAGAAGATAAAGATGCTATCAAGCATATATTTAGAGTGGTCTCTTCACTTGATTCTATGGTGGTAGGCGAGGCTCAAATCACAGGACAGGTCAAAGATGCGTTTAGACTATCGTATAAAAATGGCACAGCAGGCAAGGAGCTAAATAGAGTAGTAAGTTATGCTATCAAGTGTGCTTCAGAGGTCAGAAATGCTACCAATATCTCTCAAAATCCGGTATCTATCGCATCTGTGGCAGTAGCACAAGCAAAAGAGGATATGGGCGGATCGCTTGCAGGTATGACGGGAGTAGTGGTAGGAAGTGGCGAAATGGGCAAGCTAGCTGCCAAGCATCTACTCAGAGCCAATGCAGATGTGCTGTTGATGTCACGCACTAGAGAGCACGCCGAGGATTTGGCGAGTGAGCTTGGGAGTGAAAATATAAAAGTGGTTGATTTTGAGGATTTGCCAAAATATATCAACAGATATAGATTGCTCTTTAGTGCCACTTCATCGCCCGAGCCTATAATCAATGATGAAATTGTAGAGCAGATAGAAGCCAAAAGATATTGGTTTGATATGGCTATACCTAGAGATATAGATGATATAAGCCAAGAGAATCTCAAGCTATACAGAATAGATGATCTAAGGGCAATATCCAAAACAAACCACGCACTAAGAGAGGAGCAAGCTATCATAGCCTCTGATATTGTTGATAGATATGTTGAGGATTTTTATGTATGGCTCCAAGCTCTAGCAGTAGAGCCATTGATCAAGCAGATGAGACTATCTATAAACGATATAATAAAATCAGAGGTAGATCGCATTGTCAAAAAGGGTTATATAGATGAGGAGCCCAAAGATAACATATCAAGAATTATCAATCAAACTTTTGATAAGTTTCTTCATAAACCTACCAAAAACTTAAGAAGCCTTGCCAAACAAAGTGATAACCAAAATGTAATTTATGCATTGTCATCCGTGTTTGATTTGGACACAAATGTATCAGATCCTGCAAAATACAAAAGAGTATCCAAGTCAAACAAAAAACCTGATATAGAAATGATGAAAAAATTAAAAGGAGAGGGTGAATGAGATTTTCACAAATGCTAATACCGACCATAAAAGAGGCTCCAAGCGATGCAGTTTTGCCAAGTCATATATATTTGACAAGGGCAGGTTTTATCCAAAGTGTCGGTAGTGGACTTTACAACTTTTTGCCACTTGGCAAGATTGTCTTGGATAAGGTTAGAGCAGTTGTCAAGGATGAACTTGATCGTGCCGGATGCCAAGAGGTCGAGTTGGCATTTGTGACACCTGCTTCATTGTGGCAAGAGAGCGGTAGATTTGAGAAGTATGGCAAGGAGCTCTTGAGGTTTAAAGATCGCAAAAACAATGACTTTGTGCTTGGACCTACACACGAGGAGATGATGGTAAATCTTGTAAGACAAATAGTCAAAAGCTACAAGCAACTCCCAATCAATCTATACCAGATCAAGACAAAATTTCGTGATGAGATTAGACCCAGATTTGGACTTATGCGAGGACGAGAGTTTTTGATGAAAGATGGCTATAGCTTTGCAGCCGATGAGGAAGGAATGAA
>CAZVPN010000180.1:0-1693 GCA_964628135.1 uncultured Campylobacterales bacterium | reverse complement strand
TGCTCAATCTATTTTTTGCTATTTAATACAAAAATGATATACTTATGTATTGTTGGTATCAGTGGTATATGCATACCCAAGGAGAGATGATGTTTGGATTTTATAGAGTGGCGGCGGCTGTTAACAAGACAGTGGTAGCAAATCCTACTGCAAACGCAAATGAGGTCACTAAACTTATCAAAGAGGCAAACAAGCAAAATGCCTCAGTTGTGGTCTTTCCGGAACTTACGATCACGGGATACACTGCATCGGATCTTTTTCTCAATCAGACTCTTCTTGATGCACAAAATAGTGCCCTCAAAGATATACTGCAAGAGAGCAAAGAGATATCTACAATAGCCATCATCGGCTTTGCACTCATAGATAGCGATAGACTCTACAATACCGCACTAGTCATCCAAAATGGCAAAATCCTCGGCATCGTCCCCAAGTCATACATTCCTAACAAAAAAGAGTTTTATGAAAAGCGACAATTTGTTAGCGGCAGAGATATTGTCAGAAGTAGCGTCGATCTATTTGGGCAAGAGGTTCCTTTTGGGGTGGATCTGCTCTTTAGTGATGGCAAGGATATGACATTTGGGGTAGAGATATGTGAAGATCTATGGGCGGTCACGCCACCTAGCAATCATATGGCAAGCAATGGAGCCAACCTAATATTTAATCTCTCAGCAAGCAATGAACTCATCGGCAAACATAGATACAGAGAGGAGCTGGTGCGGACACAGAGTGCTAGGTGTATGGCTGCTTATGTATATGCTAGCTCTGGAGTGGGAGAGAGCACTACCGATACAGTCTATGGGGGAGATGCACTGATAGCAGAGTATGGCTCTACACTGATCAAAGGTGAGAGATTTAGTATGCAAAGCTACCTCATCACTGCGGATGTAGATTTGGAGCGACTCAGATGGCTTCGCATCAATGAATCAAGCTACAGCGATGCAAGACGCAAAAAAACACGCACCGTGAAACTATCGAATCTGCCATCAATCGATAAGATCAACCGCCAGATAGATCCTGCACCATTTGTGCCATCATCAGATCAAGACATAAAAAGTAGAAGCGAAGAGATCATTCAGATACAAGCTCATGGTCTCATCAAGAGAATGTCACACGCACATATCCAAAAAGCTCTCATCGGTATAAGCGGTGGGCTGGATTCGACCTTGGCACTGCTATCTACCTGCAAGGCATTTGATATTATGGGTTGGAATCACAAAGATATCATTGCCGTGACAATGCCCGGCTTTGGCACCACCAAACGCACCAAATCAAACGCTATCAAACTTTGTGAAGCTCTTGGGGTTACACTCAAAGAGATTGACATAACCGAACTATCACTCAAGGAGTTTGAAGCAATTGATCACGACAAAGATGAGCACTCAGTAGTCTATGAAAATGTCCAAGCTAGAGTCCGCACGGAGATCTTGATGAATATGGCAAACAAAGAGGGTGGGTTGGTCATAGGCACCGGTGATCTGAGTGAAATAGCACTTGGCTGGAGCACCTACAATGGTGATCATATGAGTATGTATGGACTCAATAGCGGCATACCAAAGACACTAATCAAGTATGTGATAGCCTCATTCAAGTCTCAACCAAAGATAAAAGATATCATAGATGACATACTAAATACCCCTATCAGCCCTGAGCTACTGCCACACAAAGAGGGAGAAATAACCCAACAGACTGAAGA
>CAZVPN010000179.1:0-1711 GCA_964628135.1 uncultured Campylobacterales bacterium | reverse complement strand
TGTTTGATTTTTGGTTTTTGATTTCCTATTTTTATGGCTTTTAGTAGTCTGTTTTTGGCTATGTTGAAGCTATCTTCGTCTTTGGCGTGTATGGTGGCTATTGGGGTGTGCGGATCTACTTTGGATCCTAACTCTATGATATTTTCGATGCCTACGCTATGATCTATCTTGTCACTTGGCTTGAGTCTGCCTCCGCCCAATCCTACTATCGCCATACCTATCTCTATGGTATCCATAGACTCTACGATGCCTTCCTCTTTGGCAAAGATTGGCTTGATGATGGCTGCTTTGGATAGATATTTGTTGTAGTTTTGACAAAAGTCATTTGGACCTCCCAGCATCGATACCATTTTGGCAAATCTCTCCAGTGCTTCACCGCTATTTAAGGCACTATCGATCTTGCTCAACGCATCATCTAAGCTCTTTGATACACCGCTTTTGATGAGTGCTTGTGCTGATAGTGCGACTGTTACCTCTTTGAGGCGGGCATTGTCGTTGCTGTTTTGTAGAAACTTTACTGCTTGCTTGACCTCCAATGCGTTGCCGCTGTTGCAGGCAAGAGGTTGATTCATATCTGTAAGCAGTGCCGTGGTTTTGACTCCGGCAGCATTTGCTATCTCTACTATAGATTTTGCAAGCTCTTTTGAGAGCTCATATGTAGGCATAAACGCACCGCTGCCGACTTTGACATCCATTATTAGAGTGTCTATACCTTCTGCTAGCTTTTTGGAGAGTATAGAGGCACTGATGAGTGGGATGCTCTCTACAGTAGCCGTGACATCTCTGATGCTGTATATTCTTTTGTCTGCCGGAGCCAGAGATGCGGTTTGTCCTATGATAGCTACACCGCACTCCTTGACAGTCTCTTCAAAGAGTCTGTTTTGCGGCATCACATTGTAGCCGGGGATTGATTCGAGTTTATCCAGTGTGCCGCCTGTATGCCCAAGTCCTCTGCCGCTGATCATAGGCACATATACCCCACAGGCTGCCAATATGGGTCCTAGCATCAAAGATACCACATCACCCACGCCTCCGGTAGAGTGTTTGTCCACCACAGGAGCATCCAAATCCCACTTGAGAGTATCTCCCGAGTCTCTCATTGCGATGGTTAGATTGGTTTTTTCTTCTAGACTCATTCCATTGAAGTATGTAGCCATAGCAAACGCACTGATATGCTCATTGGCAACACTACCATCGACAACGCCGTCGATAAATGCGTCGATCTCATCTTTGGATAGGGCTTTGTTGTCTCTCTTTTTGCGAATAAACTCTTGTGGGATAAACATATCTCTCCTTATAAATTGTCCGGACCGAATGAGTCTGGTAGAAGCTCATCGATCGTGTAGGTTTTGATCAATCCTCTTTTTTGATCATGTATGTGTATGAGTGTCTCTTTGTCGGCAAACTCTCTGATGCGTTGTCTGCAAGCACCACAGGGAGTGATAGGCTGATTTGATACACCCGTAATTAGTATATGGCGAATGATTCTACCCCCGCTAGCGACCATAGAGCCGATAGCCTGCTGCTCTGCACAAGAGCCTGATGGGTAGGCTGCATTTTCCACATTGCACCCATCATAAATATTGCCATTCTCATCCAAAACAGCCGCCCCCACATGAAAATTGCTATATGGTGCATATGAGTTGTTGTAAGCTTGCGTAGCCCTTTGGATTAATCGATCTATTTTCATGGTAAGATTTTACCCTAAGTT
>CAZVPN010000178.1:0-1744 GCA_964628135.1 uncultured Campylobacterales bacterium | reverse complement strand
CAAAAAGATGATCACAAAAAGGCTAGAGAGTATTTTGGCTGAGGAGTTTGATGACAGAGATGTTATAGATAAGCTCGATGATCCACACTCGCTATATGACGACAAGCAAAAGTTGGATACGGAAGATATCAAAGAGATCATCAAAGCTGAAAAAAAGTTAGCCAAGCAAAACAAAAGATCACTATCTGAAACATTCAGAGACTCAAAAGCGTCATTTTCGATTTTTAGGATAGGGGCTTATGTTGTTTTTTTTGTAGGTTTTTTGTATCTCAATAAAAATCACCTGCTAAATTTGCCTATCTATATATCGGGTGTTAGCGTCTCTATCGTTGTGATTATCTTGGCACTTATGAGCCAAAGGGATAGTATACAGTGAAGCCGGGATACAAAATCATAATCGCTCTTTTGGTGATTTATGTTGGAGTCAAGATCAAATCCAATCTAGAAATCTCCCCATATAAAAACCGCATCAAAATATTTGTAAGCGATTTGAAAGATTCAAAATATTTCCAAGCCCAAGATATTCTAGATATCCCGCTTCAGAGCAAAGTATCTATCCAAAGACTCATAGATTTTGCAAAAGAAAACAATATCTCAAACTACAATGATATATCATTTGGCGATTGGGATGAGGATGACAACAACTACTCTCTTGAGGGCATAGTAGAATATGCTGATGATAAGGATATCCAATTTGATGCGATTTTGAAAAAGGACTCCAATTCAAAGATTCGCATCAAATCATTTAGACTCAATAATGATACGCTGGATACAAATAGCTCCGATTTTTAGAGTAGCTCTTTTATTTTGAGCAGATCCTGCATAGCCTCTTTTTTGGCTGATGGATTTCTAAGTAGATAGCTTGGATGATAAGTAGGTATCATTATATAACCATCCATCTCAATCGTGGAGCCTCTTACTTTGCTAATAGGGCTGTTGTCATTGCTTAGGTATTTGTAGGCGGTAGATCCCAATGCTACTATGATTTTTGGTTTGACCAACTCTATCTCTCTTTGCAGATATGGTCTGCAAGTGTGTGCTTCTGACTCAGTTGGTGTTCTATTGTTTGGCGGACGGCATTTGACTATGTTGGAGATATAGACATCCTCTCTTGAGACAAACAAAACATTCTCTATCATTTTGGTTAGCAATTCACCTGCACGCCCCACAAAAGGCTTGCCGATACTGTCTTCGCTCATACCGGGAGCCTCTCCTACAAACATAAGCTTAGCATTGCTGTTTCCCTCACCAAAGACTGCCTTGCTTCTTGTTTTGCTCAGTTGACACATATGACACGCTAGCACACTCTTTTTGAGCATAGGTAGATTGCTTGGCAACTCTATATCTTGTTGTTGATCTAAATCGGAGGGCTTTAGATCTGTATAGCTATAGCCTATCTGTTTGAGAATAGTAAGCTGTTTTAGCAATAATGCATTGTGGAGATTTTTCATAAAGATATTATATCTTAAAAAAGATAGATAGAAGTTATCGAGTAAAAGTTTGGCGAGGCAGAGATTACTCTACCACCTCTACCTCAACTTCTGGTCCTTCCCAAATGCCGTGCTTGGTGCAGTAGCCGTGAGCTACAAGTTTGAGCTTTTTGCCGGTTGGGATGATTGTGAATGTAGTTGTATTGTGAGCCTTGGTATTGCCAAGTGTCCCAGGGACATATGTAGCTCTAGCCAACAAAGTGTTGCCATCATAAAGAGTAACAGTCTCAATATAGTGATCAAAGTCATCCGGG
>CAZVPN010000177.1:0-1760 GCA_964628135.1 uncultured Campylobacterales bacterium | reverse complement strand
ATATGGCACATCCAACCACTCCAGCACCAATCACGGCTACATCAAACAGTTCATCAGGTTCAAATTTAGCCTGTTTGGGCTCAAAGAGTGAATTTAGATCGATTTTTTTCATATTTTTTCCTTCATTTGCATTCAAATGCCACTTTTTAGGATATCGAAAGCCTCTTTTTCAAGCTCCTCATACAATTCATCACTATATCCAAGTTCATACTTCATAGTATTTGCAAGCTTGGGGAGTAGCTTGAGGGCTTTATGCGTGTCTGTCATGGCTATATTTGTTCTGCGAACCAAAAAATCAAGGGGCTTCTTGACATACTCATTGGAGATAGTGTATATTAGCTCAGCTCTTGTCATTCTTGGCAGTTCTCCATCATCGTCTAAATTGGCAGATATCTGTGCTATTTTTGCAGCTTGATCTCCATATCTGCTTGTTAGCTCTTTTGGTATTGTATCTGGTATAGGCTTTCTTGAGCCTACAAGTTTGTAATGTTTGGTTGTGCATGGATAGTCATTAAGATGTTTGCCAAGAGTTTTAAGTGCAAGGTTTACGGCAGATTGGGACATTCTCCTATAGCTGGTCCATTTGCCTCCTGCAACAGTAAGTAAGCCGGAATCAGAAAATATTTCAATATGTTCACGAACTAACCTTGAAGTATTATTTGTATCACCATGGGCAAGCAATGGTCTTAGGCCGCTAAAACTTGAGAGTATATCACTCTTCTTGATATGTATATTTAGATACTTGTTAATATTTGCAAGTAGATAATCTATTTCACTTTTGGACACTTTTGGATGTTGAGATATAGTAGCTGGATTGTCGCTCGTGCCAATAATACATTTGTCTTGATATGGGAGAATGAAGATCACTCTGCCGTCACTTGTTTTTGGTATCATTATTCCTTTTGGTGATGGTAGAAATTTTCTATCGACTACCAAGTGGATTCCGCTACTTATTTGAAGTATTGGTTTGCTGTTTGGGTCATCTAGTTTTCTGACTTGATCCACAAAGGGACCGGCTGCATTTATAATAATATCAGCACTGTATTGGTATTCTTTCTGTTTGATCTGATCTACTACCGTTACGCCATGGAGCTTACCTGATTTTTTGTGCAGTTTTGTTATTTTATGGTGATTACGAACCATTGCACCGTTTTCTTGAGCACTTTGGATTAGTGCTATTACCATGCGACTGTCGTTGAATGCTCCATCACAATAGCTGACAGCACCTTTGAGCCCATCAGGATTTATTGATGGATTGTTTTGTATAGCCTTGGAAGCACTTATTAATCTGCTTTTTCCAAGAGAATATTTGCCGGATAACCTATCATACAGCCACAGCCCACTATAAATATATGGAATATCTATCCACTTATAGATGGGGGTTATAAGCTCAATTGGATGAGCTAAATGGGAGGCATTTTCTAAAAATATCTTTCTCTCTCTAAGCCCCTCTTTTACAAGTGCATATTGAGCTTTGCTAAGATGCTTTATTGCATCCTCTAGATATCTGACCCCGCCGTGCACCAACTTTGTGCTTCTACTGCTTGTCCCTTCGCCAAAATCGTTTTGTTCAAACAATGCTACTTGCAATCCACGAGATGAAGCATCCAAAGCTATGCCGGCTCCAGTTGCTCCACCACCTATAATTATCATATCGAAATCAGATTTTTTCATTCTGTAATGTTATCACCGTCTTTTGACATAGTTCCTTAAAAATTTCACAATATGTTTCAAAATGATATTGTTTTGTAACCGTTTGG
>CAZVPN010000176.1:0-1826 GCA_964628135.1 uncultured Campylobacterales bacterium | reverse complement strand
GCATCTATCCAATCCATAGGCACCGCACCAAGTGTAAATGTCAACTGAAAAAGAGCCCACATCAAAAATAGAAATATAGGGATACCAAAATATTTATTTATCAAAATATCGTCGATCTTTTTTGTTAGGTTGTTGCCTTTTTTGCTATTTGCGCATGTAGTTGTCTCCAGCCTGATACCGCGAGCAACAGCCATATACTCATCAGCCTTGATCTCATCTATATTTTTGGTTCCGTAGTGGATATATATGTGCTCAAGTGCATCTCTAAGCAGTGGCTGCAACTCTACCATAATAGGATGATCATGCAGTGCTTCAAATATCTTTTTATCCTCCAAAAGCACACGAATAGATAGCTCTCTGGTGGTTAGGTCTCTATATGAAAAGCCATGCTCATTGAAAAACTCTGAAAGCCTCTCTATCTCCTCCTCTATCGCATCACTGTAGAGTATCCTTGAGTGTTGCCTCCTTGGTTCATCAGCTACATCATGCACCCTATCGAGTAGCTCATCTATACCTTTGCCACTCTTGGCTGAGACCAAAATTACGGGCACACCGATGATAGTCTCCATCTGTTTGGTATCTATCTCTATCCCCTCTTTTTGGGCTTCATCCGCCATATTCAGGGCTATTACCATCTTTTTATTTAGCTTAAGAAGCTCGAGTGTGAGGAGTAGATTTCTTTGGATATGTGTAGAGTCTATGACATTGATTATCACATCATATTTTTCATTGTATAGATAGTCTCTGGCTACTTTTTCCTCTTTGGAAAAGCCCTCTATAGAGTATGTTCCCGGCAGATCAACCATCTCAAATATATGAGCATGATGCTCAAATTTAATCTCGCTCTTTTCGACAGTAACACCGGAAAAATTGCCCACTTTTAGTTTGCCTGATCCGCTCATAGCATTGATAAGCATAGATTTGCCGACATTTGGCTGACCTGCAAGCACCACACGGATAGACTCAAGCTCATGCTCCTTTTCAACGATTGGCGCTTTGCGATCTTGAGTATCAGTTATCTCTCTTAGTTTCAGGCTATTTTCATCGTCTGAATTATCTACTTCATCACTAAGCTCCACATCTATATGCTCAGCCTCACTCACACGAAGCCCTACAAGAGTGCCATCTATCTGAATCTCCATGGTTTTCTTGACAGGAGCATAACTCTCCACACTTAGCAGACTCCCCCCAACGACACCAAAAGAGTGCAATCTTTTTTTTAGATCTTCAGATGCATCGATTTTGCGTATCAATGCCTTTTGCCCCACCTTCAGATCAGAAAGTTTCATCATATACCTTTTTGATAACTATTTTCAATTGGCATAGTAGCACTCTGAAACTTAAAGGGAACTAAATGATAGTAATTATCATTTATAAATCTTCATAATATGCTCATTGACCTCTTTTGTGGCGTGTTTTAGGGTCTCTATTGCCTCTTTGGTCAAGACTCCTGATTCTGAGATTGGGGTATCTAGTAGCTTTTTTAGTTGTCCTATTAGTTTTTGGGTTGCCTCTATCTCCTCTTTTGTTTTGTTATGCAAACTATCATATCCACTTGCCTCCTCTACTACCAATGCTCTTTTGAGTTTGGCATTTTGCTCCTCTAAAAGCACCTTATATTTAGTTAGCGTCTTTGTGCTGTTTTGGATATGCTCTCTGACTATCTTCATTTTGGCCTTGCAATCCTCTTTGTCGGTGCAGTATAGCGATACTGCCTCATCTGTCTGCTCTGCAAGTCGTAAATTTTTTGAATGTCTAATAGATACCAAGATCATATATATCAACCATCCGAGCACCAACAGTACACCCACTACAACGGCAGCTCC
>CAZVPN010000175.1:0-1847 GCA_964628135.1 uncultured Campylobacterales bacterium | reverse complement strand
AAAAATCTCCTGCGTGCTTGAGACTCACCTCTTAGGTGAATATCTGTATCCCTGTTTTTTGACACTGACAATCCTATCCTTTCCTATGATCTTGCGTAGATTTTTGATGTATGTTCTTAGGGATGTATCACTTGGCTCCTCATCATAGCCCCACAGTTTGCTAAAAATCCTCTCATGAGAAAGCGTCTGCCCGGATGATTGCAAAAAGAGCTTCAAGAGTGTAGCCTCTTTGGCACTGAGTTGCACCTCTTGGCTGTCCACATAAAGCAGTGAATTTTTGTAATCATATCGTATATTGTCATCTATATCTATCAGATCTTTATCTTCGTGATAAAATCCTCGCTTGATAAGAGTCTCGATACGAATAAGCAACTCTTTGAGCTCAAATGGCTTGCGGATATAATCATCACACCCACTCTCAAACCCCTGTTCTAGGTCATCTACACTATTGAGTGATGTGATATAGATTGCCGGTGTCTTGATGCCCTGCTCTCTGGCGTTTTTGAGCACCTCAAAGCCATTGATGCCGGGAGTATT
Organism: uncultured Campylobacterales bacterium; assembly: GCA_964628135.1. Classification (GTDB taxonomy): domain Bacteria; phylum Campylobacterota; class Campylobacteria; order Campylobacterales; family Sulfurovaceae; genus JAAXPZ01. The sequence continues at coordinate 1,310 of CAZVPN010000175.1, read as the reverse complement.
GACATCCAGCAGCAGCAGATCATAGTCATTTTCATAGATCCTATCCTCTGCATCATAACCATCAAATATACCATCTACCTCATAGCCGTTATCTTCAAGATACTCACATATAGTTTCATTGAGATTACTATCATCCTCAAGCAAAAGAATTCTCTGATTTGCCATTTTTTCTCCCAAAAATATCATTATGACAATTATAGTCTCTATAACTTAAGAGCTCCTCTAACTTCAAAATCAGCAATTCAGAGGTAATATCTCTTTTTTTAAGAATAATTCGATAGTATTGCAGCTCAATTATCAATTTTTGATAATAATTATTATTTTAGATTATAAAGGATTAATATGTCTAATATCAAACAAGAAGAGCACAAAGAGTGTCGGCTAAAGTATTTTCCGGTGATGATGTTTGCAATCGTTATGGGAATCAGTGGACTAACTATATCTTTTCAAAAAGCAGAAGAGTTTATTGGGTTACCAAGTTGGGTGCCTTACTATATGGAATATTTGTCGTTGGGTTTGTTTGGCATTATTGCACTTGTGTATATCATTAAACTGCTAGTATACCCGTCTGAGGTGGCTGCAGAGTGGAAACACCCTGTCAGGATCAACTTTTTCTCCGCCATATCAATCTCTATGCTAATGCTTGCCATAATCACACGACACGATTATCCTGCAATGGGCAGCTGGTTTTGGTATGCGGGTGCAGCAATGCATACATTTATGACTCTTTATACTATCACATTCTGGATATCACACAACCAAGAGATCAACCACTCCAATCCAGCTTGGTTTATCCCCATTGTCGGCAATGTGCTTGTGCCTGTCGGTGGCGTTGGACTTGCATCTCACTCAGTATTGATGTATTATTTTAGCGTGGGACTATTTTTCTGGATAATTCTACTTGGCATCATTCTTAATCGCATCATATTTCATCATCAATTGGCTCAAAAATTCCTACCTACCCTATTTATCATGCTAGCTCCTCCTGCTGTAGCCTTTATAGCATACTTCAAGCTATATCATAGCGTAGATGTATTTGCACATTTTCTATACTCTATAGCTCTTTTCTTTACATTTATGTTGGCATTTATGTCGCCTAAATTTTTTGGTATCAAGTATGCGATATCTTGGTGGGCATTCATATTCCCTTTGGCTGCTATGTCTATAGCCTCTATGCTAATGTATCACAAGATGCAGGATAGCTTCAATCTATATATGTCATACACTATGGTTACAGTAGCCACAATAATGACACTTCTGGTTTTGGCACAAACGATTATTCATATCATCAAAAAAGAGATATGTATAGA
>CAZVPN010000174.1:0-1854 GCA_964628135.1 uncultured Campylobacterales bacterium | reverse complement strand
TGAGATACTCGGCACAAACATATGCTGAGGAGAATGCCCATTGTAGATTATAGCCACCCAACTCACCCGTCACATCGACAACTTCACCTACAAAAAATAGATTTGGCTCTTTCAGACTCATCATATTGTATGGATCTATCTCATCTGTCGATACTCCGCCTTTGGTTGCTTCGGCTTTGCTGTATCCAAAAGTGCCTGCCGGTGCCAAGGTGTAGCTGCTCAATTGTTGCAGCTTTGCAAATTCATCATCGTTTAGTTTGTAAGCGGGTTTATCCATCAAGCCAAAGGAGTCAATGAATGCCTTTGCTACTCTTTTGGGAAGTGGCAAGAGTGTGGAGATATTTTTTTGACTTTGTCTAAATGCAGCCCAATCAATCTTTGGCACAAAGTCAATCTCTATACTGCCCCTACTCCAATACAAAGATGCATTTAAAACTGCCGGACCACTTATGCCTTTGTGTGCAAAGAGTAGATTGCCTTCAAATGTTTTATCTTTGAGTCTAATGTTTACTTCTACTGAGATCCCACTAAGCTCTTTGAAGAAAAATTGCTCTTTTTGCAAGGTCAATCCCACCAATGCTGCAACTGTCGGGATGATAGTATGACCAAAATGCCTGGCTATATCATATCCAATCCCTGATGCTCCAAGCTTGGTAAAACTCAATCCTCCTGATGCTACTATTAGATTTTTTGCACCAAAATTGCCTTTGTTGGTCTGCACCAAGTATGCTTTGCCGGTCTTGGATACACTTTGGACGGTAGCATCAAACAAAAAATTGGCATTTTTGCTGGCTTGGGTAAATATATCCAAAATCTCTCTTGAGCTATTTTTGCAAAAATATTTGCCATCATCTCTAAGCTCAGGCTCCAATCCTCTCTCATAAAGCCATTTGAGTAAAGCATCATTATCAAACCTGCTAAGCACACTGTTTGCAAACCACTCTTTGGCATTATAATGGCTACTATCCACAGAGGTGTTGGTAATATTGCACTTTCCTCCGCCGGATATGGCAATCTTAGCTCCTGCCTTTGAATTGCTATCAAGCAACAACACACTCTCTTGTCTGTTAAGCAATGATGCCAGCATCAACCCAGATGCCCCCGCCCCAATAATTATAATTTCAAATTCATTATTCACAATTTATCACCACCAAACGTTGTCTCCTCTGAATAATATATTGTTTTGCATTAAAAATAATCTCTCTGTGCACATAAATATGTTTACAGCCTTTGTAGCTTTTTAAGCCCCTCTTTGACCAATGTGGCCGTATCTCCACTGCATCCAACAAGCGCCTTTTCTATTTGCGCTTTTTTAAACCCAAGACTCTCAAGAGCCATAACAGCTTCAATATTTGATACCCGACCCCCATTTTCTTCACCTGAAACAATGAAGTCAGCCAATTCCACCAATATCCTGCTTGCAGCCTTTGGGCCAATGCCAGGGACTCTTTTGAGCATGCCGACATCCTTGGAGTTAACTATTTTTGCAAATGTTTGAGGTGTGAATGTGGAGCATATCGCCAAGCCTACCTTGGGTCCTACCCCATTGATCTTTAGCACCGTATCAAACATCCTCTTCTCATCTTTGTCCAAAAAACCAAATAGAAGATCTGCATCCTCTCTTATGATCTGAGTAACAAAAAGTTTGACTCTATCCTCTTTGATCGCACTTGATGTATTGATAGATATATTTACCTCATATACCAAACCATTGACATTGATATGCACAAGTGTGGGCTCTTTGTGCTCTATAATACCTTCAATACCTACTATCACAAATACTCCTTAGATCTATTTGTGTAAGTATATCTATATTATTTTAGCAAGAGTAAAAATATTTCATATTGTCATATT
>CAZVPN010000173.1:0-1865 GCA_964628135.1 uncultured Campylobacterales bacterium | reverse complement strand
CATATGTCTTTTGATAATCAAATACAAAATAGTATCCCTCCTCTTTGTCTCCATTCGGGGTTTTTGAGTCTGCATCGCTTGCACTATAAAGTAGTCCATTATAATCAAATCTTTTATTGACAAAATCGATCAGCTGTTTGGCGATTGTTTTGTATCTTTCATCATGGGTGATTAGATACGCTTTGGTATATACTCTTAGCATTTCCGCTTGAGTGTATAGCATCTTTTCAAAGTGCGGTATTTGCCACTGATCATCTACACTATATCTAAAAAAGCCCCCCTCTATTTGGTCATATATACCGCCATCTGCCATACTATCAAGCGTGATCTCAACCTTTTTGAGTAGTTTTTTGTCATGGTTGATGCTGTATAGGTCAAGCATACTCTCAAGCAGTGTAGCTCTTGGAAACTTTGGTGCTGTGCCAAATCCACCCATAAAATTATCAAAGCTACTATTTACAGCTTGGTTATATACTTCAATACTTTTGTTTAGATCTACATTTGCACTTTTGCTTTTTTGCTTTTGTATCCGACTCATCAAGGTGGTGATTTCATCTGTGCTTTTTGCCACTCTTTCTGGATCGTTGTGGTAGATCTTCGATATCTCTTTGAGGACTCTTAAAAGATCATTGTGGGGTAGATATGTAGCCGACCAAAAAGGTTTGGCATCCGGTGTCATGATCACTGTAAGTGGCCATCCCCCACCTCTACCGTTCATTACTTGATAGACTTGCATATAGTAGTTATCAAGTTGTGGCATCTCCTCTCTATCTACTTTGATAGCGATATAATCTTTGCCAAGGGCATCTGCTATATCTTGCTTCTCAAAACTCTCATGCTCCATCACATGGCACCAATGGCAGGTGCTGTATCCGATAGACAAAAAGATCATCTTGTGCTCTTTTTTGGCTAGCTCAAGGGTGCTCTTTTTCCAAGGCATCCAAGCTACGGGGTTGTCCGCATGCTGAAGCAGATATGGTGATTGCTCATTTTTTAACTGATTAGCATATATTGATGTGATTGTCATAATGATTCCTATAATGATTTTTTTCATAATTTTCCTAAACTTATAAAATATAATTACAATAACATAATTTTGTTAATAACAGCATCAATATATCTTGATATATGGTATAATGTCACACAAATTATTTCAAGGCAATGGTATGGAAGTGTTTCTTAGAACCGTTGGTTCAGTCAATGATGAGACGCGAATCAAGATATTGAGATTTATAGACAAAAACGGTAGAGTATGTGTATGTGATATAGAAAATTCATTTGAAATGATCCAGTCAAGAGTCTCAAGACACTTAAAAATACTCAAGGAAGCGGGTTTTTTGAGAGTAGATAGAGAGGGAAGATGGGCATACTATAGCATAAGAGATCCAATGGATAGGTTTCGACAAAATATCCTCAAAGAGATAAGCTATCTGGATCTGAAAATCCCAAAACTCAAAGCATCATGCAGCATAGAAAAATAGCATTTGTCTATTTCCACTCCAACTGATTGTAATAAACTTCTCATTTTAAAATTTCCAAAACCTCATTTACGCTTAAAAGCTTTCCTGTGCTTTTGAGCTCTCCATCGATCACAAGTCCAGGTGTGCTCATTACACCATAATTCATAATCTCAACAAGGTCTTCAACTTTCAACACCTGATGAAAACCACCGATTTGTTTAATAGCCTCTTGGACATTTATCTCCAAAGCCTTGCACTTTGCACACCCTGTTCCCAAAATTTCTATTTTCATTACAACTCCTTATTTTAAAATAAAATTAAACAAATACCCAATACAGATAATTCCAACAGCAACTATACTAAAGAAAAGTGCAATTAATCTTATATGAAGTATTCGTTTTAATA
>CAZVPN010000172.1:0-1926 GCA_964628135.1 uncultured Campylobacterales bacterium | reverse complement strand
ATTCATCATTCACTATTAATTACTTCAACCTCCTTTCTGCTATAATCACAAAAACAAATAAGGATATATAGAATGAATTTTATCATGGATCATTCTGATCGCTGGAAAACAGCAGTGATTTTATTGGCAGTCATTGCCATCGTAGGCATCATCGACAATCACTTTTTGACATGGATATTTTTCGGTGCTGTCTACATCATGGCCTTTGATGAGGCATGGAAATTATTTGGCGGCAAAGAGCTAAAGAGCTTTGCATATGCAGGGGCTATCTGGCTACTTGCCGGACTCTATCCTCATGCTAGCGATATTGTATTTTTGGCTTTGGTGGTTTTTGGGGCAGTGTTGGCATATTTGCCGGATAGCGAACCCAAAGAGTTTTTGCCTATCATCTATCCTACTGCCGGTATGCTTTTTGTCTGGATGCTCTATCTTGAACATGGTATGGGCTCGCTATTTTGGATGCTTTTGATTGTCGCATTTACCGATGTTGGGGCTTTTTATGTGGGCAAAAGTATTGGACAAAACCAATTTAGCCCAACCTCACCAAACAAAACAATCGAAGGTGTCATCGGTGGTATCACGCTTGGCACGATTGCTGGTGCGATAGCCGGAGCATCTTTGGTCGATATATCTATATTTGCTTCATTTGTGATCTCTCTTTTTGCATCCATATCATCAGTATTTGGAGATCTCTTTGAGAGCTATCTCAAGCGTCAAGCGGGTGTTAAAGATAGCGGCACGATCCTGCCTGGGCACGGCGGTGTGCTTGATAGGATAGATGGATACCTATTTGCCTCTATCTTGATCTATGTGCTACTTCAAATCTAAGGATAAACCATGCCAAATAGTATAGTAGTTTTGGGCTCTACAGGATCTATCGGTGTCAATACTTTGATAATGGCAGAGCGTTATGATATGCCGATAGAAGCCTTGGTAGCAGGACGCAATATTGATCTACTAAACAAACAAATAGCCAAGCACAGTCCCAAGTATGTAGCCATAGCCAACGAAGATGATAGAGACAAAGTCAATCATCCTGATGTTTTGGTAGGAGAGAGTGGCATACTAGAGCTGCTTGAGAGATCCCAAAGCCAAACCATAGTCAATGCCTTGGTAGGGTATGCAGGAATGAAGCCTACACTCAAAGCTATTGAGCTTGGCAAGCAAGTAGCACTTGCCAACAAAGAGTCACTTGTAGTAGCCGGTGAATTTATAGATATAGATCACATTTTTCCTATCGATAGCGAGCACTTTGGCTTGTGGTATCTGATGAATGGACGATCTATCAACAAGCTATATATCACGGCTAGCGGAGGTGCCTTTAGGGATTGGGATATCAAAGATATGGCTCATGCAAAATTTGCCGATGCACTCAAACACCCCAACTGGTCAATGGGCAACAAAATCACGATAGATTCAGCCACGATGACCAACAAACTCTTTGAGATGCTTGAGGCAAAATGGCTCTTTGATACCACCAATATAGATGCCGTGATAGAGAAAAAATCTATCATCCATGCACTTGTAGAGTTTAGCGATGGTTCTACTACCGCTCACTATGCAGGTGTCGATATGAAACTACCCATAGCATTTGCCCTCAAACGAGATACCCAAGAGGAGATATTGCCACCTTTGGATCTACTAAGCATCGGTGCGATAGAGTTTAAGCCGATTGGTGCCGATAGATACCCAATTTGGCAGATCAAAGATCACATATTGCAAAATCCTCATTTGGGAGTAGTGGTAAACGCAGCCAACGAAGAGGCTATCAAAAGATTTGAACGAGGAGATTGTGACTTTTTTGGTATGTCAAAAATCGTGCTAGAAGCCTACAAAAAATTCGAAAATATCCACGCCAAAAATATAGATGAGATCATAGAGATAGATACCGAGGTAAGAAAATATGTCAACTAACCCAAAAACCAT
>CAZVPN010000171.1:0-1941 GCA_964628135.1 uncultured Campylobacterales bacterium | reverse complement strand
GGCAGTTACACCGACAACTTTTTGATCCTCTGATGCCAACTTAAGTAAAGCATCACTATATATTTTGGTTGCGGGGATTGAGCCTGATTTTTTTAGTGATTTGCCTGTTTTCAGATCAAATGCACCCACTCCATGCCACTTCTCTTTGTAGCCCTCAGCTATCTCATAGCCTTTACCTTTGGTAGTTTGGGCATGCACCAAAACAGGCTTTTTCATCTCCTTGGCAAGCTTGAGTTTCTCAACTATTAGCTCCATGTTGTGTCCATCTATTGGACCTATATACTCTATACCAAGCTCTTCAAATAACATCCCTGGCGTAAATAGCCTATGCATCTTTTCATCAAATTTTTTAGGCACATATCCTGCACTCTCAGGCAACACCTCAAGCATCTTTTTTACACTATTTTTGACTCTATAATATAATGGACTTGTCATAGTGTTTGATAGATATTTGCTCACTGCTCCTGTCGGTCTAGCGATGCTCATCTCATTGTCATTGAGTATTATTACTACGGGATACCCCTTGTCTCCAAGCTCATTCATCGCCTCATACACCATCCCCGCAGTCATACTGCCATCACCGATAAAAGCTACCGGTATCCTATCCTCTTTGTTTAGAGAGATTGCCTTGGCTGCACCGACTGCCAAAGATATGGATGTGGAGCTATGACCTGCCTTATAATAATCATACTTGGACTCTTCGGGATCAGTGTAGCCGCACATTCCACCAAATTGCCTAAGAGTATCAAACTGCTCCCATCTTCCCGTCAATAGTTTGTGGGGATATGCTTGATGAGATACATCAAATATAAACGGATCCTTCTCTGCATCAAAGACATGATGCATGGCAACTATCAAATCGGTCGCACCAAGAGAAGAACTCAAATGCCCACCATTTTTGCTCACGGTCTCAAGTATCTTATTTCTAATTTTTTGAGAAATCTCTTCAAGCTCATAGATAGTTTTGTTGTGCATATCTTTCATTGAATCTCTTTAATCTTTTTTTCTACAAGTGCTTTGAATATTTTCTTGATTCTCTTGGGCTTCATTTTTCTACCCTCATATTCAAGCTCATTCAAAACTTGCATAATCTCTAATTCATCTATTTCATTATGAATCTTTTTCATAGTTTTAATGATATTAATTTTTTCTTTAAATTGACTAAAGTCGCTCAATTTTATCACTTTATAATCATTTTTATTTGATTTATCCGCTTTTGAGACTAGCTTCGCTCTCTTCATGATAGCACCTCGCTCAAAACTGTAAACAGTTTATCGTTTTGCTCTTTGGTTCCGATAGTTATTCTGATTGCATTCATCTTATATGATGCAAGATTTCTCACTATAACACCTCTCTCAAGAAGATACTGAGATATTTTGCTAGAGTCCAAACTATCATCAAATATATATGTGATAAAGTTTGTATATGTATCGATAAACTCTATATTGTGCTTTGTGGCAAACTCTTTGTATCTTGATAATTCTGCTTCATTGAGTCTAATGGATCTATCTACAAACTCTTGATCATTGTTTGCAACTATGGCAGCAGCCAAAGAGAGTGTCGTAATATTAAAAGGTGGTCTCATCTTGTATAGAGCATTGATAATCTCCAAATTGGCAATACTATATCCCACACGCATACCACCCAATCCATAAGCTTTGGAGAATGTCCCTAGATAGATAACATTTTCATACTCTATTATATCTTTTGGCTCTATTTTGTATCTTTCATCTTTTGCAGCCGCATACTCCATATATGCACCATCGATCACTATTATAGTCTCTTTTGGTGTATTGTTTATGATCTCAAAAACATCCTCTTTGCTTGTAGCATCACCTGTTGGATTGTTTGGCGTGCATATATAGACGATATCAGGATTGTTTTGTTCTATCATATCGACAAATTCATCCACCTTATGCTCATAACTTGGTGTTCTGAGCA
>CAZVPN010000170.1:0-1965 GCA_964628135.1 uncultured Campylobacterales bacterium | reverse complement strand
GGCTCTATAATCTGCTCTAAATTTCCATTGTTCATTATATTGTCAAGAGAGTAGAGTGTCAAGCCTATGCGATGATCCGTAATTCTATTTTGAGGGTAGTTGTAGGTGCGAATCTTTTCTGATCTATCTCCGGATCCTACTTGGGCTTTGCGATCTGCAGAAGCCTCATCCATCTGTGCCTGCATCTCAGCCTCATAAACTCTTGCTTTGAGGATTTTCATCGCTTTGTCTCTATTTTTGTGTTGGGATTTTTCATCCTGTATAGAGACCACTATGCCGGTAGGAATATGTGTAAGCCTGACTGCCGAGTCGGTTGTGTTGACAGATTGACCACCGTGTCCACTGGCTCTAAATACATCCATCTTGATCTCATTTGGCTTGATATCCACCTCTACATCATCCACCTCGGGAATGATGGCTACTGTCACTGCGGATGTATGCACACGACCTTGTGTTTCTGTCTCCGGCACTCTTTGCACCCTATGCACACCGGATTCATACTTTAACTGACTGTATGCACCTTCGCCTTTGATGAGAGCTATCATCTCCTTATAGCCTCCGGCTGTGCCTTCGGATGAACTCACTATCTCTACTCTCCATCCCATTTTGTCTGCATATCTTGTATAGAGTTTGAACATATCCTCTACAAACAGGGCACTCTCATCTCCGCCCGCACCGGCTCTAAGCTCTATATATAGATTTTTGTCATCATTGGGATCTTTTGGAATCATAAGGATTTTGATCTCATCCTCAAGTTTTGGCAAAAGAGGCTCAAGCTCTGCAAGCTCCTCTTTGGCAAGATCTCCAAGCTCACTATCGCCCAACAACTCCTTGTTTTCTGCGATAGCTTCGACGGTAGAGATATACTCTCTTGCCTTCTCCACAAGCTTGGCAATGGAGGACTGCTCTTTGCTTAGCTCTGTCATCTTGGATATATCGCTGGCGATATCTGGGGAGCTCAATAGGGTATTTATCTCTTCATAACGATCTATGAATGGTTGAAGTTTTTCTTGGAACATCTAAAACTGTCCTGATGAGTAGTAGAGAGCCAAGCACTCAGGCCTGGCAAAGAGGTAGCAGCTATGCTGCAATGCTATTGACTAGCTTATTTAGACGGCTTACTTTTCTTGAAGCTGTCTCTTTTTTGAGGAAACCTTTGCTTACGAAGCTGTGGATGCTTTTGTTTGCTATCTTGAAAGCTTCTGCTGCAGCTGCTGCATCTTTTGCTTCGACTGCCTCGTGAACCGCTTTGACTATATTTTTGAGTCTTGTTCTATAGTATCTGTTGCGTTCAGTTCTTTTGATAGTCTGCTTGATTCTCTTCTTTGCTGACTTGTGATTTGCCATTTTTTGTCCTTTGGATAATTTCAAATATATCAATGAATGCCGTGCAGATCTTGCACAGAGTCAATTAGTTCGCGGATTTTACCAAAAATGTGTTTAAGCGAGTATTAAATGCTACATATCATCCCAAAACTCCAACATATCAGGATGGACAAATTTATACCCACTATCGTCAATAAATCGATCAGGAGAATAGTGCTTGCCCTCTATCTTGTCGCTTTCAAATATTGTCTTCTCAAAGCCAAACTTTTTGGAGTTGGCGGCAAATATTTGGCTTTTGGAGTGACTTATGGGTGCAGTCAGATCGTATATTTTGCCTCTTGTGTTTTGGTGTATGAGCAGATCGATGACTCTGATGACATCATCTCTGTGTATATAGTTTGCCACCTCATCCACCGGCCATCTCTTGCCGGTACTCCACCTCCCTGCCACACGATCATATCCCATCAATCCGCCAAGTCGTAGCACTACCGCATCATCTCTTGAGCTCAACACAAGCTTCTCTGCTGCTATGACCTCTTTTTTGTTTTTGTAATAAGAGACAGAGCTCAAGTGTATGATCTGAGTATCTCTTTGTAAATTTGTCAATGCCTGTTTGATGCTTTTTAGGTGATCTCCCTT
>CAZVPN010000169.1:0-1985 GCA_964628135.1 uncultured Campylobacterales bacterium | reverse complement strand
AAACCGGACCTTTGGCAGAGGATGATTTTCACAATTTTGAAGCACTCAATCTACCAAAATACCACCCTGCAAGAGATATGCAAGATACCTTCTATTTCGCTGACGGTGGCTTACTCAGAACTCACACATCTCCTACTCAGATACGGACCATGCTCAGAGACAAACCGCCTATTCGTATGATAGCTCCGGGAGCGGTATTTAGGAGAGATTATGATCTCACACATACGCCAATGTTTCACCAGGTAGAGGGATTGGTGGTAGATGAAAAAGGCAAAGTAAGCTTTGCCAATCTCAAATCGATACTTACAGACTTTTTACATTATATGTTTGGCGATGTGGATGTTCGCTTCCGCCCAAGCTTCTTCCCTTTTACCGAACCATCTGCGGAGGTAGATATCAGTTGTATATTTTGTCACGGCGAGGGGTGTAGAGTCTGCTCTCACACCGGATGGCTTGAGGTATTGGGATCAGGAGTGGTAGATCCAAATGTATTCAAGGCAGTCGGCTATGAGGATGTGAGCGGATATGCATTTGGTCTTGGTGTAGAGAGATTTGCGATGCTTATGCATCAAATTCCCGATCTTAGAAGCCTATTTGAAGGAGATATCAGATTATTGGAGCAGTTTAAATGATGGTTACAAGAAGTTGGCTCGAAGAGTTTATAGACCTCAGCGATATATCCGATCAAAAGCTTTATGAGACATTCAACGCCATAGGATTAGAGGTAGACAGTATGCATAAAATCACTATCCCACAAGGGGTAGTAGTAGGCAAAACAGTCACTTGCCAAAAGCATCCAGATGCCGACAAGCTGCATGTATGCGGCATAGATACAGGCAATGGAATCAAGCAGATAGTATGCGGTGCTGCCAATGTGGTAGAGGCAGAGTATGTAGCTGTTGCTACCGTCGGAACGGTATTGGATGAAAATTTCCAGATCAAACCTGCCAAACTCAGAGGGGTAGATAGCGAAGGTATGGTATGCTCCAGCACCGAACTTGGACTACCCAAAATCAACGACGGCATAATGATACTTGATGATAGTATTGGCAAACTTGAAATAGGCAAAGAGCTCAATGAATATCCCAATATAGCAGATACCGTCATTGAGCTTGAGCTAACCGCCAATAGAGGTGATTGTCTCAGCATACACGGTGTTGCAAGAGATTTAAGTGCTGCACTTGAGAGAGACTTAAAACTTCTCAAAATCAACTCAGAAAAACCGGCAGGTACAGCAATTGCCAGAAGACTATCTTTTACAAATGACAGCAAAATGGGTGCTGATCTTTTATATAAATTCGCTACAAATCGAAAACAAAAAAGTTCACTTTTGGTTCAGTTGCGTTTAGGATTTGCAAACCTTGAGATCAGCAATACTATAACAAATGTACTGAGATACTCTACGCATGCTACGGGAGTGATTCTTAGAGCATATGATACCAGGAAGCTAAACAAAAACAATGATGCAAAACAATTCACACTAAAAGATAACGGCTATGCAGTCGATCTATATAATGGAGATGATATCATCTCCACTATAGGCATAAGCCAGTCAAACTCTTCACTTCCTGATAGCGAAAGCAAAGAGGTTATCTTTGAAGCAAGCTACATCGAACCCCAAAAGCTCATTGAAGCTGTAGCCAACAGCAATATCAAAACTGATGAGCTGTACTACAATACCTCAAGAGGCAGCGAGCCAGACTTGAAACTTGGTATGCACTACCTGCAAAACAAATGTCTAAACAGGTATGAATGTGCCCTTTCGGACTGTTTTAGCTCAGGCGTTGAAGAGAGGGGCGAGAAGAGAATCGCCGTCAGCTTTAAAGAGCTCTTCAATATAATAGGTCAGAGCGTTGAAAGAGCCAAAGTCGACAGCATACTCACGAGACTCGGCTTTAAGGTAAATATCACACAAAACTCTGAAGCATTTGCAGCCATTGTGCCAAGACACAGACACGATATAGAAAATATTCAAGATATCGCCG
>CAZVPN010000168.1:0-1993 GCA_964628135.1 uncultured Campylobacterales bacterium | reverse complement strand
AGCCTCCTCCAAATATAGAGGCAGATGTCGCAGTGTGGTGGGGTGCTCTAAATGGTCTAAGTGCTTCAAAAGATGGCGTAGTGCCGTTGAGAAACTGATGCTTGGCAACCGATAACATCTCCTCTTCACTCATAGGAGGCAGGATATCTCTGATGCGTTTGGATATCATACTCTTGCCGCATCCGGGGCTGCCTTCCATAAAAAAGTTGTGCATACCCGCAGCTGCTATCAATGCGGCTCTTTTGGCGACTTGCTGTCCTTTGACATCGGCAAAGTCGCTACTATACTTCTGCTCATAATAGTATCTTTTGCCCTCAATGACGATACTTTTGGCATCATAGCTAAAGTGCTCGGTATTTGCCTCAAATCTCTTTTGTCTAAATATCTCAATAGCTTCACTCAAGCTCTCAACAGCTATAAAATCCACACCCGGTATATGGCTTAGATGCTCCATAGCCTCTGCCGGTACGACTGCTCTATCTATCAACCCTTGCTCTTTGAGCGAAAGCACCAATGGAAAGAGCATTGAGCTAGACTTTACTCTACCGTCAAGCCCCAATTCACCAAAGACAAACATTCCGCTCTCTTCGATCTGCTCTTTGTTTAGAGCAATTAGCAATGCAACGGATAGATCTAAGTGTGTGCCTGATTTTTTCAGATCTGAGGGGCTTAGATTTACTGTGATTTTGAGTGGAGGAAATACAAAATCATTGGTCAGCAGTGCTGCTTTGACACGCTCTTTTGCCTCTTGGATATCACTGCTTGCAAGCCCGACTACGGCAAATCCGGGCAAGCCTTTGGTAAATGTAGCCTCTACTTCGATCACTTTGGCGGTAGTGCCCTCTATGGTCGCTGATGTCAAATGGTTGACAATGGTATCACTGTTGTCAATCGGCAAATCTTTTTGGACAGACTCTTTTGTCATCTTTTTGTTCATTGCACATCCTTTTGGATAGATGTGCAATTGTAACTACTATAGAGTCAAATTCTATAAAAATATGTCAAATTGTCATATTTTTAGCGTAAAAATGGATCTATGTATTTGAAATACTCTTTGTTATCGACTATGGAGTGGTGCGTTGTATTGCTGATTATTTTGACTATCGGCTTGCTCTTGTCAAATGATTTTATGAGCTTTTGCGTGCTTTTGTTTGGCACCACTTGATCATCTTTGCACTCAATTATAAGTGTCTTTGCCGAGATCTTTGGGGCAAATTTGGATGAAGGAAATGGATATTTGATAAGTGCATCGATCGGAAAATATGGATATTTCATCTTGGCAGGTCCAACAAGAGAGTCAAAAGGTGTCGTCAAGACCAATCTATTGACTGCTCTGTTTGCAGCTACATATACCGCGGACGAGGTGCCAAGGCTCCTACCTATGACATCAATCATTTTATGCTTTGGTGCAACTGTATCATATAGTTTGAGGTCATCGCTGTAGATGAGTTTATCGCTTGGTTTGCCGCTGCTTTTGCTATATCCTCTATAGTGCATAAAATATATCGTATGATTAGGCAAATTGGACGCTATCTCATCTATCTGATCCCACGCATCCTCTGTATTGCCGGGAAAATACAATAGAGCTTTCTCTTTGCCCTTGTTTCTAGTCTCTATCCATATTTTTGCATTATTGTTAGAGATATAAAATCCATCTTTTGTAGGTGCACAGTGGCATCTATCAAATATCTGATCATCTTGTGTAAAGTATATATAGCCCATAGCACCCACATAACCGACTATAAATAAGAATACTATCCCAACCGGCCACTTCATGCTATTTGACTCTTTTTTTCCACTCTTTTTCAAACTTTTTGCGTTTGGTAAATGACAGCTTCTCAATAAAGAGTTTGCCATCAAGATGATCTATCTCATGCTGCAGTGCAATTGCCAAAAATTCATCGTTCTCTATCACAAATTTTTTGCCATTTCTGTCTTGATACTCTATAGTAACCATAGCATAACGCTCTACATCCTCATAAAAACCGGGCAC
>CAZVPN010000167.1:0-2026 GCA_964628135.1 uncultured Campylobacterales bacterium | reverse complement strand
GTTTCAAAGCTTTTTTGAATGAGTTGCTTATCTTCAGTATGTGCTCCTATGCTCATTACGCCTTTTAGATTGATTGCCGGGTATTTTTCCAATATCTCTTGATAGGTATCTATAGCCTCTTCGGGCATGACTCCGGATTTGCTCTCCTCTTTGGCTGAATTGATTTGTAGCAAGCAATTCATCTCTTTGCCTTTTGCTTGGAGTTTTTTGTTGAGCTCATCCGATAGGGATAGACTATCTAATGAGTGCATTAGTGATGGTGAAATGTCTATGAGGTTGTTGATCTTGTTTTTTTGCAGAGTCCCTATCATATGCCAAGATATTGGCAAATCTGAAAGTTGCTTCGATCTCTCTCTTAGCTGCTGCACCTGATTTTCGCCAAAGGCTCTTTGCCCTAGTCGGTATAGTGTTTCTATGTTTTCTATCTCTGTATATTTGCCTACCGCAATCACTTTCACAATTAGGTGATCGCTTACTCTAAGCCTTGCTTCTTCTATATTCCAAAGCACTCTATCCAGATTCTCCCTAAGTTTCTCTCTCTCAAGTACCATAAACACTCCTTTTCATAATTATAACCAAACAATAATTCAAAATAAAAAATTAATTTACGCCCCAAATTCTATTGACATCATTATATATCCCAAAAAACATCAAGGCCAGCAAAAAAGCCCATCCTGCAAGGGTGAGATAGTACATGACCGTTTCGCTTGGCTCTCTTCGAGTGATTAGCTCATATAGATTAAAGACAATATGTCCACCATCAAGTGCAGGTATAGGCAGTAGGTTGAGTACTCCCAGATTGACGGAGATGAGTGCCATGACAAAAAGCAGATATATTATTCCTTTTTGGGCAAATTTCATCATCACATCAAATATGGTCAAAGCCCCGCCTATATTTTTGCTATCCATTTCACCTGTTGCCATCTTTTTGGTGCCCACCGCTATAAGTGTAGCTGCCTTTTTGGTCTCATTCCAGGCATAAAAGAGTGCATCAGGCAGTGTGAAGTCTATCTTCATATTTTTGCTTATCGCAGGTGCAATGCCTATTACTCTGCGTTTGATCTTCTCTTGAAACTCATTTAAGCCATCTATCGTATTGGTGCGCAAAGTTATATTTTTTAGTTGAGCACCTCTTTTGATAGTTAGCTTTATATCGCTGTTTGAGCCATTGATTATCTTGCCTATCTGATACCAATACTTTATGGGAGTATTATTGATTTTTATGATGATATCGCCTTGCTTTAGGTTGGCTTTTTGTGCGGGAGAGTTTTTTATCACTTTATTTATGACAGGGGGCAAATAGTCTGTGGCTACCACGGCAGGCGCGCCGCTGATTGCGATAGTCAGATAGACAAAAAAGGCCAAGATGAGATTTGCCAAAGGACCGGCGAGTAGGATTATGATCCTTTGCCAAGGTTTTTTGGTATTGTAGCTATCTTTATCGTTACTTTTGAGGGTAGGATTGGTATCATCTTGACCCTTCATCTTGACATATCCGCCAAGTGGAATGGCAGAGAATGCCCACTCGGTGCCACAGCACTCCTTGCGAGATACTATTTTGCCAAACCCTATACTGAAGCGTTCGACTTTGACGCCAAACACTCTTGCAGCACTAAAGTGACCAAGTTCGTGGAAAAATACCAACACAGATAGAGCAACAAAAGCAACAAATAGATAAAAAATAATAGACATAATCAGCTTTCCAATATATTGAATTTGTGGCATTATAGCCAAAAAAAGTTTTTTATACTTTTATGGTAAAATGGTATCAAAGGAGAGAAAAAATGCAAGATAAAAACAGTGTAGAAAATCCTATTGAAAATGAAGCAGAACTTCCTGAGGAGAGAGCGGTTGAAGACACCGAAGAGCTATCCGCCGATAGCCCACAAGAGCAAACTAAAGTTGTCAAAAGCAAATTTGAATTAGCCAAAGAGAAGATAGAGAATGCAAAAGTGCGTTCAGCTCAAGCAAAAGCTCAGATAGAGGAGTGTCTTGAAAATATAGAATCAGACACAAAAGAGCTTGA
>CAZVPN010000166.1:0-2045 GCA_964628135.1 uncultured Campylobacterales bacterium | reverse complement strand
AATGGTCGGAGTGACAGGACTTGAACCTGCGACCTCTACCACCCCAAGGTAGCACGCTAGCCAGACTGCGCCACACCCCGATATTTGATTTGCGGAAGAAAATTATAGCCTATAAGTTCTGATAACCTCCGGATAAAATCCGGAAATTGTGAATTATGTTGATTTTGCTATCTAGTACTGCAGGCGCTGACTCCTGGAGGTGTAGTCGGCTGTATCTCGGCATTGCTGGCACCTCCCTCTTCATTAACCTTCTCGATAAAATCCCATAGCTTTGTAGCTGCTTCTTGATATCTCTTTGCAGTCTCGCTGTCTGGCTTGGCATAAACGATAGGTTGACCTGTATCACCGCCCACTCTCACGGCAGGCTCAATCGGTATGCGCACCAGTAGCTCAGTATCAAATTCGTCAGCAACTGCCTGAGATGTACCCATACCAAAAATATCAGACTCGGTGCCACAGGTTGGACAGATAAATCCACTCATATTTTCAATGATGCCGGCTGTAGGAATATGCAGTTTCTGAAACATATCCAAACTTCTTCGACTATCATCCAAAGAGACCTCCTGAGGAGTTGTTACCGTGATACCGGCTGTTACAGGAATGGATTGTGCCAAAGTCAACTGTGCATCGCCTGTTCCTGGAGGCATATCCACAACCAAAACATCCAAATCAGACCACAAAATATCACGCAAAAGCTGCTCTACGGCTTTGATAATCATAGATCCTCTCCATATCAGAGATTGACCCGGCTCCATCAGTGAGCCCATACTCATAGTCTCTACACCAAAAGCTTTCATCGGCTGAACCTTATTGCCCACTACTTCTACTTTTTGCTCATCTACACCCATCATTCTAGGAATATTTGGCCCATATATATCCGCATCAAGCAAGCCTACCTTTTTGCCCTGCATAGCAAGTGCGACAGCGATATTGACAGAGGTTGTTGACTTGCCCACTCCACCTTTGCCCGAGCTCACCATTACAAAGTTTTTGATGTGTGGTGCTATATTTTTGCCGGTGCTGCTGTTACTTCGCTCTTTTGGTGGCTTTGGAGCATCTGTATTGATCTGAATATTCTCAAACCCAAGCTTTTGAAGCTCTTTTTTGATATCAGACTCTATCTGCTGTTTAACCTCATCTGCTGAAGATGTGATCTTGATAGAGACTGTTACATTTTTGTCATTGATGTCTATATCTTTGACAAACCCAAATGAGACTATATCTTTGGAAAATCCCGGATAGCTCACATGGGATAATGCTTCTGTTACATTATCTTTGGTCATATTGATCCTTTTGAAATTTTATATTGAAGAGTTATACCAGCTATAACTTAAAAATAAGATAAATTTAGTGTTAAATAAAACATTCTTCTTTGTATTTAAAAACTTAATTTTGATGTAGATACAGTAAGCAATATTAAATAAGTATGCTCCGGTAAATGTTAAAAACAAGCAAACAGAGTGTATAATTCGTTACAAATTGTTACACTTAGGATAAAAGTTGCAAGATATTACACTTATATTATTGGCTGCAGGTAGCTCTACCCGCTTTGGTATGGCTGCCAAAAAGCAGTGGCTCTATCAGGCGGATCGCCCATTGTGGCTGGATGTAGCAAATAACTTCAAAAAGAAGTTTCATTTTGACAACATTATAATAGTCTCATCAGCCAAAGAGATAGCATATATGAAAAATTTTGCTGATTTTGAATATGTAGTCGGCGGCAGTAGTCGCCAAGAATCGCTCTCAAATGCTCTCAAAGCCGTCAATACCTCATATGTTTTGGTCAATGACATAGCAAGATGCTGCATTGATGAAGATATGATCAACAGAGTGATATCAGGCAAAGAGAAAGCCTCTTGTATAGTCCCTGCTCTAAAAGCTGTAGATACCGTATATTTGGATGACATACCAATAGATCGTGAACAAATAAAATTGATCCAAACACCACAACTGAGCAAAACCAAGATACTCAAAAATGCCCTTAGTCAAGGCAAAGAGTTTACCGATGAGAGCTCAGCTATCAAAAGTATGGGTGAGAGTGTGCT
>CAZVPN010000165.1:0-2050 GCA_964628135.1 uncultured Campylobacterales bacterium | reverse complement strand
AGTTATATCCTTTTTATCTATCACCATGATATTCATATCAACAATATTCCTTTGTCATATTTAATAAAATCAGCTTTGCCAAAACATATAGGATCTTGGTCATAAGAGACAATATTGACCCTATCACTATCTTCAATAATACTTTCAAGTCTTTTTACTATCTCCTTTAGCATTTTGTCATCCAAAATAGCCTCAATCGCACTTTTTTGACCTCCAATTGCATACTCGTAAACGACCTTGCGCACTTTTGCAAGTCTTTTGACATCAGAAATATCATAGCAGATCAGAAATTTTCTACTCATACTCTACTCTGCCACGATGCTTTGGATGACGCCGATATTTTTTGGAAGATTCTACAGAACTTGTATGGCCCCTGGCCTCTCTTTTGATGATTGCAAGCTTATGCTTGTCTCTTGGGTTCAATCTTATAACAGTTGGCATATTGTCTCCTTTTTGCTTTTTATAATATTATCTATATTAATAGACATATTTAGTCTAGCTTGGATCAAACAGGCTGCCTTGTTTTGTATTTTTAGGGTAAATTATGCTAATAAAGTCATCCTTTGAGTGCAAAACATCTTCTATCATTCCACTTTTGACAAGCGATACATAGATAGCTGATGACCTAGCTTGGCAATTGAGAGACTTTTTTGGATTAAACTCTATATCACTAAATGCATCATAATTCATTATCTCTTTTGATAGTTGTTTATTGGCATGCAAGGCATTTATATAGAGCCAATCATAAAATGCAGTCTGTGGATCATTTTCCCACCACACATCTTGCCAACTAAATCCGATGATATGCCCAGAAGATTTGAGTCTATCATCTTTTTTGGCATCCAGTGGTAATTTATAATATATATCATCATATTGCACTCCGCCTTCAAAAACTTTGCTCCCCTGAAATGCAGACTCAAGTGTGATAGACCTATCAGCATCCAAAGCTACTTGCATATTAAAAGCACTCAAACCCCAACCAATCTTATCTGTTGATTTTGTAGATACCTCAAGTATATTTATATCAAATCTCTCTTTTGCAGCATTATGAAGTGAAGCTATAGATTTTGCTTTTTGAGACAGTGCAAACCCATTGTAAAATTTGAACTCTATCGTCTCTTGACGATAAAAGCCATTACTGCTATCTCCAGCCAAAAATATTGGTCTTTTTGCCATTGTGTATCTCCTTTATATAGTGGGCAGGGATAGAGCCCTCAATAAGAATTTCAGCTTTTCTTGCATTGATTACAGATAGATCTTTGATTGGCATCATCAACCTCTCAAGATCTGCTACGTTTTCAATATGCTTGATTGGGTATATAGGATATCTATTGGCATTGCGTGCAGAGCACAATGTTCCTTCTCTCTCTACGATAGATATATCCAACTCTATCCATACAGGATATGTGATGCTGCCGCGTTTGGTAGCCACATAACACATAGGATGCTCATTTATCAAGGCCAAGTGGACATACTTATCTAACCCTCTGCTTCTATCAACATTTTGACTATACTCATCTGATCCACTTTTGCTAGTAAGATTTTTTTGCTCAATATCTCTCAGAGTCAACAATCCATACTTCTCTATAGACTCAATATTGCTACTATCCGTAAAGTGCCAAAGAGATCTGATACCGTGATCTTTGAGAATGCTCACTATGTTATTGTCAGATTCTACTCTTACATTACCTGATACCGCTTTGTGCTCATTTTGCCAAAATGATCTAAAAATATCTTGCATCACTTTTTTCCACTCCTTTTTATTTGAAACAAATGGATTAAAATCCAATATAGACATAACAACTCCTTCTAAGTAACAATGTATTGTAATCAACAAAATAGACATATTCAGTCGAATTATGCTAAGATTGCAAAATGATTACTACAAAAAAATTGATTCAACTACTTGGATATTTTCACCGAAATATAGGCAAAGAGATAGATAGCTATGATGCATACTTGCAAGAGATGCTAGGCATCGGTCAAAAGCAACTCTTTAGGGAACTGGAGGCTTTGGAGAGTGAATTTGAGCAGATAGTTATGCTTAAAA
>CAZVPN010000164.1:0-2145 GCA_964628135.1 uncultured Campylobacterales bacterium | reverse complement strand
GGGCTTGAGGATGCCAACTCTGTGGAGTTTGATGAATCGACCAAAAATCCAATCATATATCTAATAGATGAATTTATAGATGCTAGTGGCTCCAAGCAGATCAGGACTACTACTTCACCACTCGGTGGGACAATGCGTTTGGGTGAGTATGAGTGCCAAACAAAAGAGGGCTCTATTCTAAACAAAGAGTATAATGCAAAAGTCATTTATGAGAGACATAGACATAGATATGAGGCCAATCCTGCATATAGAGAGGCATTGGAAGATGCAGGTATGGAGGTTACCGGTGAATCAAATGGACTAATAGAGGCTGTCGAAGTCAAAGATCATCCTTGGTTTTTGGGTGTTCAGTTTCATCCTGAATTTACCTCTAGATTGCAGCATGCAAATGAATCTATATTGGGCTTTATCAAAGCATCAATAGAGCATTCAAACACTAATGGAGAATAGCTATCCTACACTCACAAAAGATAGTATCTATACTATTTTGAGTGAGCGGTTTAACAATCAATTTTTTACACTAAAAGATCTACCCCATCCATCTACTTTCAAAGATATGGATAGAGCTGTCGAGCGTATCATAGAGGCTATCAAAAATAGCGAAAAAATAGCTTTGATAGGTGATTATGATGTGGATGGTGTGATCTCTACATCTATAATGGTAGAGTTTTTTAAAGAGATCGATGTTGATCTGATGTGGATTATCCCAAATCGCTTTGAGGATGGTTATGGTCTATCACTCTCTTTGATACCAAAAATTGAAAATTATGATTTGGTAATTACAGTCGATAATGGTATTTCCGCAGTCGAAGCTGCCAAAAAATGTCAAGAGTTGGGAATAGATCTTATAATCACAGATCACCATATTGTCCCATCCCCAAAGCCAGATGCATATGCAATAGTAGATCAAAAACAATCAGAGTGCACTTTTGAGTATGAGGAGGTGTGTGGTGCACAGATAGCTTGGTATTTGTGCTCAGCCATCAATATCAAATTGGGTAGAAAAATAGATATGAGAGGATATCTAGATCTTGTATCCATCGCTATCATTGCTGATATAATGCCCTTGCAACATATCAATCGTGCAATGGTTCACTCAGGTATATATAGGTTAAACAGTGCCCAAAGAGATTTTGTAAAAGCATACAAAGAGCATAGCAACAAAGAGAAAATAACCTCCGAAGATATTGCATTTGCTCTAGCACCTATACTCAATAGTGCAGGTAGGCTAGAGGATGCTTCATTGGCAGTGGAATATATACTTAGCACAAATATTTATGATGCAAGAAGTAGATTACAAAAGCTAGTTTTGTTAAATGATAGAAGAAAAGAGATAGAGCAACAAATCACAAATGAAGCCTCTAGAATGGTAGATAGTAACGATGATATTATAGTGGTATCATCAGATAATTGGCATGAGGGAGTAGTGGGTATAGTAGCAGCTAGATTGGCAAAAAAGTTTGAAAGAGCAGCTATTGTGCTTAATTGCAGTGATGATATATGCAAAGGGAGTGGACGAAGTTTTGGTGATTGTAATCTTTTTGAATTGGTAAAAGATCAAAAAGAGATGCTTGATAAATTTGGTGGACATCGTATGGCTATAGGGTTGAGTATCGCCAAAAATAGGATAGAAGAGTTTCACAATTTATTAAACAGTAGTGCAAAAGAGATTTGTAAACAAAAAAATTTTGTAGATCATAGTATCATTGGCAAACTTCCATTTTCTGAGATAAATTTTGATCTTTTGGATATGATAGAGAAGTTTGAACCATATGGAGAGGGAAACAGCAAACCGAAATTTGTAAGCACAAATGTAGAAATACTAGCAGTGCAGACTATGGGAAAAGATGCCAATCATTTGAGATTTACCTTTAGAGATGGAGAGTATATACACAATGCAGTGCAGTTTAAAACATATGAGAGCTATCAACAGGGTGATAAAGTAGATATTGTTTATACGCTTAATAAAAATAGCTTTAGATCGAAAATAAGTATACAACTTATGGTAGAGAAAGTAGAGAAAGTAGAAAATAAATTTCTATATTAATATAATTTAGTATAATAATAGCATATTTTTAAATAGAGGGAGGTAAATATGAATAAAGGTTCATTTTTATTGCTAGCTGTAGGAGCAGCTTTTATCTA
>CAZVPN010000163.1:0-2149 GCA_964628135.1 uncultured Campylobacterales bacterium | reverse complement strand
AAGGTTGATGATTTGCAGTGTAAACATTTTGGAAGTTGTGGTTCATGTTCGATATATGATCAGGGCTATGATGGACAGCTTTTGCAAAAAAGAGATATGGTCAAGTCTCTCTTGAGCCCATTTTTTGACAAAGAGCTTGAGATTTTTGAGTCTGCCGATGCTCACTATAGGGCTAGATCTGAGTTTCGCATATGGCATGATGGTGATATTTGTCACTATGCTATGGGCAATGCAAGCAAAGATGGCTATATCACCATAGAGGAGTGCCCAAAGGTATCTGTGCATATTGCAGATATTATGTGGATACTTTTGGATAAGATCAATAGCTCAAGCACCTTAAAAAATAGACTTTTTGCCGTGGAGTTTCTCTCTACTACGACCAATGATATATTGGTGAGTTTGATTTATCATAGAAGATTGGATGATGAGTGGACCCAAACAGCAGCTAAGCTTGAAAAAGAGTTGAATATCTCGATCATAGGCAGAAGCAGGAAACAAAAGATAGTCACATCCAAAGAGTTTGTCAATGAAGAGTTGACAATTGATAATACAAATTACAAATATCGTCAATTTGAGATAGGGTTTACTCAACCAAATCCTGCCGTTAATGTCAAGATGATAGAGTGGGTAAGATCCCAAATAAAGGATGATATGAGAGCTGATTTGATGGAGAGTTATTGTGGTCTTGGCAACTTTACAATCCCATTGTCAAACCTATTTACAAAAGTATTGGCAACAGAGATAAGCAAGAGCTCTATCAAAGCGGCCAAAATAAATTGTGAACTAAATGGTGTGGATAATATTGAGTTTGTCAGACTTAGCTCAGAGGAGATGGTGCAGGCATTAAAAAAAGAGCGTGATTTTAGAAGGCTCTCTCATGTCGAACTTGATCAATATAGCTTTTCTCATGTGCTGGTGGATCCTCCAAGAGCCGGACTTGATAGTGATACAATAGAGCTGATAACAAATATTGACAATATCATATACATCTCTTGCAATCCAGAAACATTGGCAAGAGATCTAAAAATACTTTCTCATTCACATAGGGTAGATAGTGCAGCGATATTTGATCAATTTCCATATACCTCCCACATAGAATCGGGTGTGATACTAAGGAGAATAAGGTGAACGACAAGCATCCAGATTGGATACTGCCATTGGCTCACAAAAATGATTTTGTATTCAACTCATCCGCTAGAGATTTTATGGTGGAGGAGATACCTCTGTATGAATTTAGCGGCAGTGGTGAGCATCTGATACTCAAAGTCAGAAAAAAGGATCTGACCACTTGGCAGATGCTTGATGATATCAGCTCTTATGTGGGTATCAGACGCAGGGATATTGGGTATGCAGGGCTTAAAGACAAGCATGCTATGACTATACAATATATCTCTTTGCCTGTCAAATATGAAGAGAGGATCCAATCTTTTGCCCATGACAAGATCAAGATTTTGGATATCCAAAAACATAACAACAAGATAAGAGTAGGGCATCTGAAGGGCAATCGATTTAAACTCAGACTCAAAAAGGTGCTTGGTATCCAAAAAGAGATGATACTCTCAGTGCTTGAGTGGATAGAACACAACGGAGTGCCAAACTACTTTGGGTATCAGAGATTTGGGATACACGCAGACAATTGGCAAGAGGGCAAAAAGATACTCTCAGGAGAGCTTAAGATCAAAGATAGAAAAAATAGAGAATTTCTAATCAGTGCCTATCAGAGCTATCTGTTCAATAATTGGTTGAGCAAAAGAGTAGAGATATCAAGGCTTCTTGAGGAGTTTAGCGAAAACGAAACAGAAAAGATTCTAAACCTCAAGAGTGGTGTGCTCAAAGATACCAAAAAACAGAGTAATTTTTTTAAAATTCTTTATGGCGACTTGATGATGCACTATCCTTATGGTAAAATATTCTATGCACAAGATGTGATAAGTGAGAGTTTGCGTTTTGTGCAAAAAGATATATCAGTGACCGGATTGATACCCGGCAGAAGAGCACAGATCGCCAAAGAGTCATCTAGAAGTATAGAGGAGCTTTATGATATGGATATAGCCCAAAATGGATCAAGAAGATATGCATGGATATTTCCATCTGACATAAAAGCAGACTATGATCCACAAAAAGCACATATGCAGCTTGAGTTTTTCTT
>CAZVPN010000162.1:0-2199 GCA_964628135.1 uncultured Campylobacterales bacterium | reverse complement strand
AGCCACGACTATAGCCCCGATACCTAAACCTTTTTCCATCAAATTACTCCTTATTTTTTATTGGGCATTTACCCATTGCTATTATGGTCTATTATTGTTGGAATAGTTGGAGATTATTGTTTTTTGTTAATTTTTTAACCATCTATTATAAAAATCCTCTTCATCTCTTGCATATATATAATATCGCGATCCAGCACTATTTTCTACCAAATAGTATGCTTTTTCTGAAAGATATGAAAAATCATTCTTTATTGCAGCTATGATAAACATACAAATATCTGGCTTAGATGGCAAAGCTATAAGTTTAATATCTTCTTTCATTCTATTACCTCCTTTTGAATATTATTGTATACTCATACTATTGGAATAGTTGGACATTATTTATAAAAAATGGTTGGTTATAATATTGTCTTCAAAGGAGGTAAAAGTGAAACATACTGAACTGATACAACTCATACTCAAAGAGCTATCTAAACATGGCAAAAACCTACATACCCTAAGAGAGATTCATGAGACACTTTTGCCTGATATTGCATTTACATCTGCCTACTCTTCCAACTGGAGCAATTGGAAAAATGGCAAGACTGCCAATATAAATAATGCCAAAGCCAAAAGTGGAATTGCCGAGACTCTGGGTTTTGATAGCTATATTTGGGATACAGATACTCATACTCAGCAAACCACTATTCCTCAAGCTGTGCACCCTTCTCTGCCTCCTCCAACCCAAAGTAGATCTCTCTTCTCTTATGCCACAAAATACCCCACTTAGTGATGAACAAACCAAAACACTTTTAGAATTGCGTAAAGCAGATACTACACAGGCACATTCAATACTTGATGCTCACGATTTTCTAAAGCCACTACCGGAAAACCAAATTTTCCTACTCAAACTATTGCCTTTGCTATTTGAAAAAGGAATGTATGGCTATCTTGTAGAGCATATCCTTCCTGCTTTGTTGCCACACAACGCAGAGCATATCCATGTCAAGATATTTCAAGCCCACACCTACGGAAGCCTCTCCCAATATCTCAAAGCTGTCTCGATACTCAGCACTATCGATACCGATTCGAATGCTTTGGCACTGGAAGTCAAAACAGGATTGCTGTCAAATTTGCGTCGCTATACACTCGAAAAGGAAAATCTCAGCAAACAAGAGCTACTCGATGCCTTGCCATTGTTTATCCAGCACTATACAAATATTTTTGAAAATATAGAAAAGCATCATTACTATCCAGGTATCAACTTGGCTTATATGCTGACACTTTCCACATATGTCTCACCAGACGATCCCATAATCGCAAGCGATGAAGTGGAGACTATCTACAAAGACGCTCAAGCATCAATCAGTCACGATAGCCATCATGACTCATCAGAAATAGTTTACTACGCCAAAATGAGCAACATAGAGTTTCGTTTGCTTCTTGGCAAGGGCGATGCAGAGGTATTACTGGGCAATCTGCTTGATCTTGATGAACCTTTGTCCGCTTATATAGAGAGGACAGTGAGGATGATGCAGTTTTTTGTGCGGATGTTGGAGCAGTTTAGTGAGGTGGATGCTTCTGACTTATTACAGAGATTTCAAACTGTCATCACAGTAATGGAGGACTTTATCTCTCAAAATGGGTAGAGTTCGCTTCTCTACCCCTACCATACTAATCAAATTCACCCCGAGAGATTTTCTCTCCCAACTCATCTTTGTCTCGTGCTGTCACCTCTTTTTCGATACCGTTCTCATCGCGAACCGTATAGGTCGTAGAGCTTCCGCATCCACCCATAGCAGCATAAAGCCCTCCCGTCACGAGGCACATAGCCATATCAGCCAATGCATGACTATCTTCTTTGACGATCTCAAAATCATTAGACATTTTGACTCCTTTTCATGAGCATTTTGATAGGCCTTTGCCTACAATGAAAGTATAAGATGAAAAAGTTGGATTAGTTGGAACTTATATTTTTGGCGGTGGATAGTTTACTCCCACTAAAGCCTATTGAGACGAAAGTCGTTACGCTTAAGGGGTTGTGTTGTGACTAAGTGAGTTTCAAAGAGATTATTATTGTTGTCAAGCTTCTATGCTTCTTGACATATTCTAATATATCATGCATACATAAACTTTAATCTTGTAGTATGCATTCCAAAGTGTAACTTTGGAACTAGTTATAAAACTCTTTTACCAACTCAAAGTTTCTTTGATACTCCA
>CAZVPN010000161.1:0-2298 GCA_964628135.1 uncultured Campylobacterales bacterium | reverse complement strand
ATTGTGGCAATTTGAAATATTTTTGGGGTGAGACTAAAAATAATGATACAATAGGCATATCCAAAACCAAAAAGAGGCAAAAGGTGTTTTTGCATATTGATATTGACAGCTTTTTTGTTTCTGCTGAGAGGAGTGTTGATCAGACTCTCAAGGGTAAGCCTGTAGCGGTAGGTGGGCGGAGTAATTTGGAGATATTTAGTCGCAAACGCCACCATATAAGGTTGATGAATGACAACAGCGGGGCATTTGTAACGCCTGTTTTTTATAGCGATTATGACAAAAACTTCAAAGAGAAATTTGTAGATATAGTAGATGGCAAAGAGAAGATCCGTGGCATTATCACCACCTCAAGCTATGAGGCAAGGGAGTGTGGGGTCAAGACGGCTATGCCTATAGCTCAAGCATTGCAGTTGTGTCCGCAGATGATAGTGGTGCCGTCTCATTATCTGCTTTATCATAAGCTCTCACATCAGTTGCACTCATTTGTCTCATCGCAGATACCGGCTATTGAGCAGTTTAGTATCGATGAGTTTTTTGGTGATATAGGTGGCTGGATCAAAGATGAAGATGCCTATGAGTTTGCCAAAAAGTTGCAAAAAGAGATCAAAAATAGGTTTGATCTGCCCGTATCCATAGGAATTGCTCCTGCCAAATGGATAGCCAAATTGGCGACTGAATACGCAAAGCCCTATGGAGTCTATGAGGTCAAAGATATTGAAAGCTTCATCAAAGATGTGCCCATATCCAAGTTTCCCGGTATTGGAAGAAGGATACAAGAAAAACTCTCACTTAGAGGCATTAAATATCTAGGTGAGATCAAGGAGCACTATAGACTGTTTAGCTCTTGGGGTAAGCATGGTATCCAACTTTATCATCGCATACTAGGAGATGACAATGAAGGGATCAATCCAAAAGAGGGACGCAAATCTATAGGTATAAGCAGAACTTTTGATCCAATTGCAGATCCTGCGGAGATTCGTCGTCGCATTATGATCATGGCACGCCATATCAGTCATATCGTCATGAGTCTGGAGGTAAATCCTACTATCTACTATCTAAAGATAAACTACCAATATGGAACAAAAGCAAAAATCAGCAGACGAAGCGATAGGGTCTTTAGCGAAAGTGTATACAAACAGACTCTATCATCGATGTTTGATGAGATAGCTAGATCGGATATATCGGCTATCAAACTGAGTCTGAATGTATCAGACTTTACTACTCAACACCCCAGAACGCTATCATTGTTGGATCATGACAGAGATCTAAAATCACAAGAAATAGCCAAAAAGATATATGACCTTAGAGCCAAATTTGGACTCGATATCATACGGACTGCCAATGAATTATAGTTTTTATGATAAAATATCCTCTTTTAAACCTAAAGGATAGGATTATGAGGCATTTTCTGACTCTAAAAGACTTCACCAAAGATGAGCTAACTGAGATGATCGATTTGGCGATCAAGATCAAAAAGCAGACCAAAAATAGAGAGTTTGTGCCATATTTGGAGCACCAAACGCTTGGTATGATATTTGAAAAGAGCTCTACTCGCACTAGGGTTAGCTTTGAGACCGGCATATATCAGCTTGGCGGTATAGGGCTTTTTCTATCGGCAAACGATATTCAGCTTGGTCGCGGTGAGCCTATGAAAGATACGGCTAGAGTGATCAGTAGAATGGTCGATATGGTGATGATACGCACATTTGAGCAGAGCAAGCTTGAGGAGTTTGCGCGATACTCAAAAGTGCCTGTTATCAATGGATTGACCGATAGCTATCATCCGGTGCAGTTGATGACAGATTATATGACAATGCTCGAATTTGGCAAAACAGATCCTAAAGTAGCCTATGTCGGAGATGGTAATAATATGGCACACTCGTGGCTATACCTTGCTGCTATTATGGGCTTTGAGTTGCGTATTGCTACACCAAAGGGGTATGAGTGCGATAGCGATATTATCGCTCAAGCACAAAACATAGCAATACAAAGCGGTGCCAAGCTGATCTTTGGCAATGATCCGCAAGAGGCGGTCAAAGATTGCGATGTAGTCACTACGGATACTTGGGTATCGATGGGTCAAGAGGATGAAAAAGAGATACGCCTCAAGGCTTTTGACGGATATATGGTAGATGAAGCTATGATGTCAAATGCCAAAGAAGATGCGATATTTTTGCATTGTTTGCCTGCTTATCGTGGATATGAAGTAAGCGAAGAGACTTTTGAAAAGCACGCCGATGTGATTTTTGCAGAGGCAGAAAATAGACTACATGCCCAAAAAGGCATCATGGTATGGCT
>CAZVPN010000160.1:0-2342 GCA_964628135.1 uncultured Campylobacterales bacterium | reverse complement strand
AGCTTAGTAGGCGACAATTTGATGTAGTATGGATCCAATTCGGGGCGAGAATATCCCACAAAAGAGAAGCTTCTCTCACCAACCATTAGCCTAAATCTCATTTGAATACCGCCTCTATTTTGCCACAATGTCCAATAGGTATCGGTTTTGTTATAAAGCTTAGTTGGTGGAGTTTGATTTTTATTGTTGGGTGTGTTATCTCTATCTTTGATTAGTCCACCGTGCGGATATGTGCAATCAACTTCCCCGGCAGACAACCTTTGGCAACCATTATAATCACCAAATTTATTGCACAAATCATTACAAGATATGTGGTGAGCCCAAGCAAAAGATGTCAACAAAAGCATTGAGATCAACAAAATGCTTTTTTGTTTTTTGTGTTGATGATTTTTTGTTGTCATTCGACCAGCTTCAACCCAATCTTCAAGTTCAACTTTTTAATCGTGATGATTGCTTTATCTCCTCCTCGTTCTGATATGTCCTCTACATAAAAATATCTCTCTTTTCCTGATACTCGTCCAACTGTCAAGTCATACTCTGCTTCTACTTTTATATCACTATCTTCAAGTATATCGCTATCTAGTTCTGTGTTTGGTGCTGATATGTGAAATATATATTTTTTATCTGCTTTTACCTCAAAGATTTGCTTATTTTTAGTTACTTCATAATATGTTGCATCTTTTATTTCAGGTCTTGACTCTCTTACTCTAAAAGTCCAAGCTACCTTTTGATCTCCATTATATTTAAACTCTGCACGATATTTGATCTCTTGCTTGAGAATGTTTCTTGGAAATAACGCAAATTGACAAGGTGTGAAATACTTATTAGGGTCATTTTCTGCCGTCATTACTTTTAATGTATCTACCTCTTTGTTGTGATTATTATATAGCTTAAAGCTATCCATATCAATATCACAACCATTTGCTCTATCAAAATCTATTGAGATAGGCACACCTGATTTATATGCTCCTGTGTCTTTTAATGGATTAGGATTTTCACCCCAAAAACTACCCAATGGTATTATTCCATCTTTTGGTGGATACAAGACATACTCTTTTCTATGTATGTTTTTAGGCTTTACTCCAAAATCTACCACATTATACCTGCCATATGCACCACAACCTACCTCTGTTATATCCATATCTAATATTGGGTGTCTATGATATATTGCAGTTATAAAATTATCTATTCCACCTCTTGCACCTCCATTATAAGAAATATCTTCGCCATACCCATATTTGTAATCAGCATTAGCCATTCTGTTCCACGGTGTTTTGCCAAAATAGTAAGGCTTTCCTTTTGTCTCATAGTGACCGTAGGTATTGTTTTTATACATAAACATGACATGTGCTTTTGCTGACATATGTAGCTTAGAATTAGAGACAACGGGGTCAAGCCCTGATTGTTTTCTATACCAATTTATCCAAGTAAGCATCTTCTTCTCTTCTTTGTTTGGCTCTTTTTTGAGATACTCAAGGTATTTTTGTGATAGATCAAGAGTTTCTTTTGGTGGCACATATGGCTTCAATACACCATTGCCATTATTGTTATTGATTGCTCTTCCTGTGCCTCCGCATCCTGCGAGTAGGTATATAGAAATTGTTGCTGATACTAGTGTTTTGAGTTTCATTATTTAACCTTTATGCATCAAATGCTATTGATAACAAATATCTTTGTATAATTTTATCAAAATAAATATAAATACCACTCTCTCAATATACAAACCAAAAATATGATATACTTTGACAATATATTGAACATAGGAGAGTAGTATGAGGGTAGTAAATTATACTGAAGCTCGAAATAACTTCAAAAGCATAATAGATACCGTAGTAAACGATGCCGATTATACCATTATTAATAGACGAGATGCACAAGATGCAGTGATTATGTCATTGGATTATTTCAATAGTATGCAAGAGACTTTGCATCTTTTGCGATCTCCTGCCAATGTGGCTCATTTGGAAAAATCAATAGCACAATATAGAGCAGGGGAGATATCATCGCACGAGCTTATAGATGAGTAAACGCCGACTTGCTTGGACATCGGAGGCTTGGAAGGATTATCTGTATTGGCAAACTCAAGATAAAAAAACTCTCCGAAGGATCAATAAACTTATTGAAGCCACTCTAAGGGATCCTTTTGAGGGCATTGGCAAACCCGAAGCCCTCAAGGAGAATTTGTCTGGATTCTACTCAAGGCGTATTGATGAGAGACATAGGCTGGTATATGCCATAGAAGATGCACAGATTGTTCTCATATCTTGCAGGGAGCACTATTGATTGACTCTCACCCCCTCTTCAGACCCAAAACATTCTCCATCGTGCTAAGTATCACTCTG
>CAZVPN010000159.1:0-2342 GCA_964628135.1 uncultured Campylobacterales bacterium | reverse complement strand
CAATATTTAAAGATAGAGCATATACAAGCAAAAATGATTTTGGTGGCTATCTAAGTATAGGAAGGCAATTTACTGATGAAATTTATGCATCTGTTGGCTATTCATATAAAAATGTTGCAATGGCTATTTCACCAAAAGCAAATCCTGCTCTCTATCCAGATTATGTAAAGTCATCAATTCTTGCTTCTATAGTGTATGATAGCACCGATGATTATTATACGCCTAGACATGGTATATATGCCAAAGGAGATTTGGAGTATGCGGGCTTAGGAGGTGCAGCTGCTGGGAAAAAGGCTGCTAAATTTACAAAAATTAGTGCAAAGCTAGCATACTATTATGGCATGGAGGATGCTATTGGTTATGACTTGATATTTAGACTAAAAGCTAGAGGCAACTATATCACTCACGGTGCCGGCACTTATGTTCCAGAGCCAGAGAAACTTTTCCTTGGTGGTTCTATGGATGGTGTAAGAGGGTTTGAGTATGGATCAATTGCACCTGCAAAAGATAGCAAAGGATTCTCTTTGGGTGGTTATGAGAGTTATGTTGTGAGTGCAGAGGCAAGTGTTCCTTTGTCTGTTGAGCAAAAAATAAGATTTACACTATTTGCTGATTATGGTCAAATTGGTGTAAATAGCCTCACAGTAACACAAAAATCTGTGGGTGCTCAGATAGAGTGGAGATCACCGTTTGGACCTCTTAACTTCATTTATGCCAAAGCAATATCTCCAGATAAAGCTCACGGCACTCCTGACTCATTTGAATTTAGTATCAAAACTAAATTCTAATAAAATATACAGACTTAATCGGTCTGTATAGTGTTTCA
This sequence comes from uncultured Campylobacterales bacterium, assembly GCA_964628135.1. GTDB lineage: Bacteria > Campylobacterota > Campylobacteria > Campylobacterales > Sulfurovaceae > JAAXPZ01. Next base: position 1,516 of record CAZVPN010000159.1, on the reverse strand, counting down.
GTCGTATTTTTTAATCCAATATTATTTCTAAATCTTCCGGTTTTTTCAAAATTTCTATATCGTTTTTTGTTAGGTAGAGAGATTTATCACTTTTTATATGCAAGATGTTGTCGTTTAGCTCAAAAGATACTTTGGCTTTGGATGAGTTTTGTTGTAGTATCATTGTTAATGTATATATAAAAGAGAGCCATTTGATATCATTTTTGCTTGGCAGAATCTTTTTGTATTGTTTATACATATCTTTGTGATATCCTCGTTTGATTTTGGAGTATAAAAGAAGCGATATAGTAATAGCTTGAGTGTGAGATATACCGTAGTTTAGCTCCTCCATAGCGATATAGCTTGCGTGTCTTTGCTCATGATATATCGTAAGTGCTTTTCCTATGTCCGATAGGCTTATGGTTTTGTATAAAATATCTTTGTGATCAATATCGTCATCAAATCTATCTTTAAAGAGCGTCAAAAGTTTGGTTGCTATCTCTTTTTTATTGCCTATTGGAAGTGATAGCATATCAAATCTATCCCTTATGCTTCGTATGCTTATATTGATGCTTTTTGGTATCTTGGGCTCATATGAATCATATTTGCTCTTTAGATACGCTCCCTCTCTGACACCTACACCACTAGTGATAACTCTATCTGCATTGATATATTTTAGTATTTCTAAAAATATCAGTGTTCCTTCGCGAATAGTGTCAAATCGATTCTCTTTGATGCTATATTTTTCCAGATTTGATATCTTTTCATTGATGACTTTTTTGAAGAACTTCTCTTGATCTTTAATTTTGTATTCAAAGGCGTGTAATTTGCCCAATGGATAGTTGCTCTGGGCAATGATGGCTTTTGCAAGAGATCTTATGGTGCCGCCTATGCCAATTGCTTGCTTGTTTTTGAATTTTTTTGGAAGATTGGTCAGCTCTTTGTGCATATACTCTTTGACAATATCTATGTCTGCATTTTTATCAAAAAAAAGCTCTTTGAGTCTGACGGTTCCTAGATTGAGTGAATATGTATCTACAGTCTTGCCATCTTTTATCAAAGCTATATCAGAGGAGCCACCACCTATATCGATAGTTATTCCTGATGAAATGGGCAATAGATTTAAAGCGGCAATAGCTCCAAGCCTTGCCTCCTCCTTGCCATCAATTACATCTATTTTTATGCCGTATTTATTTTTGACCAAATCGATAAAATCTTTTTTGTTTGGTGCATCTCTTAGTGCTGATGTGGCTACCGTGACTACTTTATTTGTCTTATACTCTTTGATGGTTTGAGAGAAGCTCTCTATAGCTTGAAGGGCTCTATTGATGCCTACCGGCTGGAGATTACCGTTGTTTTCATAGGCACCTTCACCTATGCGGACTCTGCTTTTCTTTTCGCAAAGTAGATGAAAGCCGTGTTTACTTGTGGATTGATATATAACCAAGCGAGCTGAGTTGGAGCCAATATCTATAATGGCTGTTCGCTTGGACATTGCTTGATTAAGCCTCTGCTTCTAGCTGTTCAAATTTAAATT
>CAZVPN010000158.1:0-2362 GCA_964628135.1 uncultured Campylobacterales bacterium | reverse complement strand
AAAAATAGATTTGATCAAAAATATGTCAAATTGTCATATTTTTCTATTTTTGTCCTATAAAATCCCCTCAATTGCTACAAAAGCACTCCTATACAGGAGCATTTAGTAAACTACAAGAATTATATATCGTGATTTGGGTAAAATACTCAAAACAAACAAAGGCTCTAAAATGTCCAAAACTATTCAACTAGCCCACTCGCCGGATGCTGATGATATATTTATGTATTATGCTATCAAGTTTGGTTGGGTAGATACCCGTGGGATGGTGTTTGAAAATGTTGGTTTGGATATTGAGACGCTCAATGTCGAGGCACTCAAAGGCACCTATGATGTGAGTGCCATTAGCTTTGGGATGTATCCTCTGATTAGAGATGAGTATGCCCTGCTTCGCACTGCTGTTAGTTTCGGCGAAGGTTATGGACCCAAGCTGATTCGTCGCAAGGACAAACGGCTAAAGAGAAACTTCAAGGTAGCACTATCAGGCAAATACACCACCAACGCTATGCTCTTTCGCATCTACTATCCTGAAGCACGACCGATCTATATGGACTTTTTGGAGATAGAGCAGGCAGTGGTTAGTGGAGAGGTGGATGCTGGAGTATTGATCCATGAGTCTATATTGGATTTTGATAAGAGCTTGGAGGTAGAAAAGGAGATATGGGATATCTGGGTAGAGCTAGCAGGCGAGGGGCTGCCTCTGCCTTTGGGCGGGATGGCGCTGCGTAGAAGCTTGCCTCTTAGTAGAGCGATCGATATAGAAAAGGTGCTCATAGATGGTGTCAAGATAGCCAACCAACGCAAAGAGGAGTTATGTGTCAAACTAGAAGCTGATAACTTAGTGCGTATCTCCGATAAGATGCTTGAGAAGTATCTAGATATGTATGCCTCTGATGCATCAGTAGAGCTAAGCCCCTTGCAGATCAAGGCACTAGATAGACTCTATGAGATAGGTTTCGAGCACGGTATGTGGGAGCTGCCGATCAAAACAGAAGATTATCTCATCCCAAGAGAGTATGAAGAGATACGAAATAGTTAGTTTATACTTGTAAACTAGGATAAAAAGTGCTATAATATGACTAGTTTATAAGGACAATTATGAAAGAGATATTCAAAAGACTGATTACTGACTCTCAAGAGCGAAACTACAATGATATCGTGCCAAGAGAGTATGATATACCTCTAGATACAAAAAAGATAGTCTCGCTTGTGGGTGTTAGGCGTTGTGGCAAGACCTATATACTTTTTTCACTGATTGAAAAGTTGCGTCAAAGTATAGATCGTGCCAATATAATCTATATCAATTTTGAAGACGATAGATTGTTTCCTATAAAGTTGAAAGATTTGGATTCGCTTTTGGAGGGGTATTATGAGCTATATCCCGACAAAAGAGAGGAGAAGATATATCTATTTTTGGATGAGGTGCAAAATATAGAGGGATGGGAGAGGTATCTGCGTCGTATATATGATACGCTAAATGTGCAACTTTTTGTTACTGGTTCATCCTCTAAATTGCTCTCAAGTGAGATTGCCACATCCTTGAGAGGAAGGACTATCACTTATGAGATATTTCCTTTTTCGTTCAGAGAGTATCTACGATACAAACAGATAGATATCAACTTTTACTCTTCTAAATCCATCTCATATATCAAAAATGCTTTTGATTTTTATCTTGTCAATGGTGGTTTTGCGGAGACTTTTGATGAGAGTGCAGATGTGCAAAAACGCATCCTAAAGGATTATTTGGATCTAATAGTTTATAAAGATATAGTAGAGCGATATCAGATCAAAAATCAGAGTCTGCTAAAACATCTCATCAAATATATGTTTGTCAATATGGGCACGCTTGTCTCTGTCAACAAACTATACAATGATTACAAATCACAAGGCTATAAAATAGGCAAAGATACACTCCAAGATTATCTCTCCTATTTGCAAGAGGCTTACGCACTCTTTACTGTGCCTATATATAGAAATTCAGTAAGGCAGGAGCAGAGAAATCCAAAAAAACTATATGCTATAGATAATGGATTCAAAAAGTTATTTTCGATATCAGCAAGCAAAGATTACTCCAAACTCTATGAAAACTTGGCATTTTTGCATTTGCGTAGAAAGAGTGATGAGGTTTATTATTATAAGCAAACACAAGAGGTGGATCTCTATATCAAAACAGACAAAGAGTATCTTGTCAATGTAGCCTATCAAATAGAGGATGAAAAGACATTCCAAAGAGAGATAAAAGCACTAGAAGAGGGTATGAGATATTTCAACTTGACAAAAAGCTACCTGATCACATCAGAAAGAGAAGAGATCGTAAAAACAGAGAGTGGAAGCATAGAGGTGATACCTATGTGGAAGTGGCTAT
>CAZVPN010000157.1:0-2388 GCA_964628135.1 uncultured Campylobacterales bacterium | reverse complement strand
CACCACTTCATATTCTATCTATACTAATTTTATCTTTTTTCGATATAGTTTCACCAAATTTAATTAGGATCAACTAATGTTTAAGGATTTTATTTTGTCTATCATCACATCAATGTCGCTTATGGCAGGCTTTTCGGATATCAACAGCACTCAACTCAAAGAGCTCAGATCGCACAATGTGCCAATTATTGATATACGCACACCTCAAGAGTGGCAACAAACAGGTATCATCGAAGGCTCACATCCAATTATGTTTTTTGACATACACGGGCAAGATCACGCAAAAGAGTGGATTAAACAACTTCAAAAAATCTCTCCAGACAAAAGCAAACCTATCATCATCTACTGTGCACACGCCAACAGAACAAAAGCGGTAGGCAGATGGCTTGTAGATCAAATGGGATATAAATATGTTTATGAACTGGCAGGCGGCATTGAGTATGGCTGGAGGGATTTGAAAGAGAAGACAGTAGCATACAAAGCTAAGTGATCACTCAAGATAGAGCGATCTAGCTTGCTTTTGCCTATCAGCACTCTCCTGAGAGTATGTGCTCTACGGCATTATTGACATATGCGTTGTGCTTGTTGTCTTTGTGATAAACAATGTGAAAATTTCTCAACATTTTGTAGCCGTGTAACCTTGCCTCATACAATACACCATCAGAGACTTTATCTGCAATAGCGTATTTGGAAATTACAGACACGATAGGATTTTCGGTATCTTTTTTGGCTCGTCTGATAGTTTGCAGTGCCGTTGTAGTATCTCTAACCTCAGACACAATATCAAAACGACTACAATCTATACCCATCTCTTCAAAAACATCGGCCATCACTTTTCGCGTATGGCTACCCTCTTCTCTACATACCCACTTGAAGCTATATAGCATTTCTGGGTTGAGCAGTTTTGGCAATGCAACATTGCTAAATATCACAAGCTCATCCTCTTTCCACTCTCTAGATATTAGATTTTCATTTGTGATATTTGCCTCAATAAGACCCAAATCAATCTCTTTGTTGAGCACTTTATCCACAATAGCATCACTCTTGTCTACCGTCAACTTTACATCATTTTTGATCACTTCACTCATAGTATTGAGACACTCCCCAGGTACCACATAGCTTCCTATAGTAAAAGATGCTCCCAATCTAAAGGTAATTTTTTTACCTATAATATTTAGCAATTCTCCCTCGGTATTGTGGATACATTTCTCCAACTTCACTGCCACTTTGTATAGCTCCTCTCCTGAGGCAGTTAGTCTGATTCCATTCTTTTTTCTCTCAATGATTTTACTATCAAGATAATTTTCGATAAATTTTATCTGCTGAGTTACCGCAGGCTGCGATATACCAAGCCTCGCAGATGCTTTGGAGAAGCTCCTCTCTCTAACAACCGTAAGAAAGGTCTCCATCTTAATAAAGTCTTTCAACATTCTTTTCATCTCCATACAGTTAAATGATTATTAAACTATAACAGATAACTGCATAAGCTTAACTTATTTTGCCTAAAAAATAAAATGAATTGTGACTATAAGTAATTTTGATAATAGAGTTATTTTATAGATTATTGGATATAATATTTATACTTACTTCGAGGAAACTCTATGTTAAAAGACTTAAATGATGCCCAAAGAGAGGCAGCGACACATATAGATGGACCACTACTGATCTTGGCAGGTGCAGGAAGTGGCAAGACCAAAACCCTCACCACTAGACTTGCTTATCTAATCGGTGAAGTGGGAATTGATCCGGCAAACACTTTGACTCTGACTTTTACCAACAAAGCTGCAAACGAAATGAGAGAGAGGGCACTATCTCTGATAGGGACAGACTACAATACCCCTCCTCTATTGAGCACATTTCACAAATTTGGACTCATTTTTCTCAAATTTCATATCGAAAAATTGGGTAGAAAAAACTCTTTTGTTATTATAGATAGCGATGATAAAAAAAGACTCATCAGAAGCATAGCCAAAGAGCAAAAGGTTGATCTAAATATATCTTTTATCGGAAGCGAAATATCAAAATACAAAAATACACTCCTTACACCCAACGAGGTGATAGAAAAAGCAGAGTTGCCGGATTATAAAAAAATCGCTAAAATATACGAAGCTTATGAGGCAAATATTCTAGAAAATAATTTAGTAGATTTTGATGATCTTTTGATGCTAACCTATCGCATACTTGATGAGAATGATGCACTTCGCAAGGAGATCAGCGAAAAATACAAATATATAATGGTAGATGAGTATCAAGATACAAATGAATTGCAATTTCAACTTCTTGAGCTGCTAGCAAGTGAGCACAACAATATATGTGTAGTGGGAGATGATGATCAGAGTATATATGGCTGGAGAGGAGCCAATATAAGAAATATCCTTGATTTCAAAG
>CAZVPN010000156.1:0-2389 GCA_964628135.1 uncultured Campylobacterales bacterium | reverse complement strand
TGCAAAAATGCCAAACCTCTGACTCCTCCAAAGAGTCTAAAGGTTCCTTGTCCTGAGTGTGGTGGAGAGTTGCAAGAGAGGCAGGGAAGAAGAGGCACATTCTTTGGGTGTACAAACTACCCCAAATGCAAGTTTATAGCAAATTTTGAACCTATCGATGAAAAGTGCCCTGAGTGCGGATATCTAATGGGCAAAAAAACCCTGCGCGGGAAAGAGGTGCATGAGTGCCTCAAATGCAAATATCGAATATAGAGTATTTTTCCAATGACGCATGAGATTACACTTCTTTTGACAATCTCACTGATTATTTGGATTTCTCCATTTATCTCAAAACTTATTCGTCTACCTATTGCTCCTGTTGAGATAATACTTGGCTCCGTGCTTGGTTTTGTCGGACTAATATATCCACATGAATATTTTGACATTATATCTGAAGTGGGTTTTTTGTATCTAATGTTTCTTGCCGGCATGGAGGTGAACCTCAAACAAATTACAGGTATTTCTAAATCTATTTTGCAAGCTTCAGTTCTTTTCATTGTATCACTAGGCGTACTTTCTGTTATAAGTGGGGTGATATTTGATCTTGATCCAATAGTGATAATCTCTTTGCCACTTATTTCAATAGGACTTGTTGTGTCGCTTACTAAAAACTATAGCAAAGATGAAAAATGGATTATACTTGCCCTGACTATAGGGGTAATAGGAGAGATGGCAAGCATTACTGCTTTGACTATTTTGGATGCCATAAGCACTACAGGATTTGGCAAACAGCTTTTTGCAGAGCTGGGATACCTATTTATATTTATTTTTTCAACATATATAATATACAAACTTCTGCAGATACTTTTTTGGTGGCGCCCGGAAATAAAAAATATTTTGATGCCCAAATCAGACACTTCAGATCAAGACATAAGACTCTCTATGGCACTCTTTTTTCTATTTATAGTATTTATGCTATCACTGCACCTTGAGCTTGCGCTAGGAACATTCATTGCCGGTGTTGCCATATCTGCATTTTTTCATCACAAAAAAGAGCTCGAAGAGAAGATGAGCAGTCTCGGTTTTGGCTTCCTTATTCCGCTATTCTTTATCCATGTAGGAGCATCTTTTGATCTCAATTCTCTCACCTACGGCAATGTGATAGGCGGTGCTTTTTTGATTACGTTTTTAATGATTGCAATAAGAGTACTTTCGGCATTTTTTCTGCGTAAAATATATACCCGGCTTGATGCACTAAAGACATCTCTGGCTCTATCTATGCCGCTAACGCTTATAGTTGCTGTTGCTACCATAGGTTATGATGCTCACCTTATAGATGTCATTGTCTATTACCAGATGCTTTTGGCAAGTCTGCTTGAGGTAATAATCTCTATGATTTTAATCAAAATTCTTAACAATACAAAATATGGTATAAAAGAAAAAAATGATAGCTATTCCGAGAGCTGAAGCAGTTCAAAATACTCTTTTTGAAGTTTTTGATTGGATATTTTGATCTCCTGCCTCTTTTTGTTTAGATAGTTCTCTTCGTTTTTTAATTTGTTCAATACCGGTATAGAGTTCTCTCCAAAAAGCAATACCCCTATATATAAACCGAGCAACACCACACCGATCAGTATAGCTACAAGGCTTTTAAGCGGTAGTCCAAGCCACTCATACTTATCACCTGTAGCTGCAGACACTATTAATCCTTTTTAGTAAATAGATCTCTACCCAAATACTCAAACTGCCCCAATTCTGCCTCTATCTCAAGCAGTCTATTATATTTTGCGATTCTATCACTTCTTGCGGTAGAGCCGGTTTTGATCTGTCCTGTTCCAAGAGCAACAGCAAAATCAGCAATAAAAGTATCTTCACTCTCTCCTGATCTATGACTCACAACACAGGTATAACCGTTTCTTTGTGCCAATCTTACTGTTTGCATTGTTTCTGATACTGTTCCGATTTGATTCAATTTAATCAATATTGAATTGGCTATATGTTTTGATATGCCTTCTGCCAATATAACAGGATTTGTCACAAAAATATCATCCCCCACAAGCTGGATTTTGTTTCCCAAGATATTTGTCATCTCTCTCCAGCCATCCCAGTCATCCTCGCTAAGTCCATCCTCTATAGAAACGATCGGGTATTTGTTTACCAAATCATTATAATAGGATATCAATTCGCTGCTTGTCAAAGATCTGTTCTCTGATTTTAATAGATATTTGCCATCATCATCCAAAATTTCAGATGCTGCCACATCCAGTGCTATCGCTATCTCTTCACCTGCTTTATAGCCTGCTGCCTCTATAGCCTGCATTATCACTTGTATAGGTTCTTCATTTGACTTTAGATTTGGAGCAAAGCCACCTTCATCTCCTACAGCTGTACTCTCACCCATATCGTGAAT
>CAZVPN010000155.1:0-2398 GCA_964628135.1 uncultured Campylobacterales bacterium | reverse complement strand
TTTTTTGTATATTTGCACTTTGGAAATGCAGAGCAAGAGACAAACTCTCCATATCTACCCTTGCGAAGCACCAACGGCTCTCCGCACTCTGGACAATTTTCGCCGGTAGGTGTAGCGGTTTTGAGGCTTTTTATATTTTTCTTGCCTTCATCGATTCTTTTGATAAAAGGCTCATAAAATTTCTTTAGTGTCTCCTGCCAATCTTGCTTACCGTCTGCGATTTTGTCAAGAGTCTCTTCCATATTTGCCGTAAAGCCACTATCGACTATGTCCGGAAAGTGTTTTTCTAACAACTCAATAACGGTAAATGCTATCTGTGTGGGGTGTATTCTCTTTTTTTCTATTTCTATATATTTGCGTGTTTGCAGTGTTGAAATAGTCGGAGCGTAGGTGCTTGGTCTTCCAATGCCTAAAGATTCTAGTTTTTTGATGAGGCTTGCTTCGTTGTATCTTGCCGGAGGCTCCGTGAAGTGCTGTTCTGCTTTGATTTTGTCTAACGAAACCTCTTGTCCTTTTTTTAGATCAGGCAGGAGTTTGTCTTTTTCGTTGTAACCCGTGACTTTATAAAAGCCATCAAAGAGCATTTTTCTGCCACTTGCTTTAAATACAGACTTCTCGCCTCCAAACAGTATCGTCTGGGTTTCAAACTCAGCCTCTGTCATTTGACAAGCTACAAATCTATTGTATATCAGTCTATATAGTTTGAGCTCATCAGCAGCCAAATACTTTTGCGCAATCTGTGGTGTAAAATCTATGATAGTAGGTCTGATAGCTTCGTGAGCCTCTTGTGCCCCTTTGGATTTGCTGGTATAAAATTTTGCTTTTTTTGGCAAATACTTCTCTCCATATTGTTTGGAGATAAAATCTCTAGCTGCATCTACTGCCTCTTTGGCAAGGTTGAGAGAGTCAGTTCTCATATATGTGATTACACCCATTGTGCCTTTGTTGGTCTTGACACCTTCGTATAGTTTCTGTGCTATCATCATAGTCTTTTTGGGAGAAAAGCCCAATTGAGTAGAGGCACTTTGCTGCAAAGTAGAGGTCATAAATGGAGGTGGAGTTTTGCTTTTTCGCTTTGTTGTCTCGATAGATATTACGCTAAATTTTTCACTCTTGGCAGAATCGACGATTTGAGACGCCGAGGCTTCATTGCCCAAGCTCATTTTATCTATTTTTCTGCCGTCAAAGCTATATATGGTTGATTCTATCTCTTTTTGGAAGAGTGCCTCTATGCTCCAATACTCTTCCGGCTTAAACGCCTTTATCTCCCGCTCTCTATCTACAACGATCTTGAGTGTTGAGCTTTGAACTCTACCTGCACTAAGCCCTCTTTGGATCTTGCTTGCTAAAAGTGGTGAGAGCTTATATCCCACTATCCTATCAAGCAATCTTCTGGTTTGTTGTGCATCTACTGAGTGCATGTTTATAGTTCTAGGGTTTTCAAGGGCGTGGTTGATGGCACTTTTGGTGATCTCGTGAAAGACAATACGAGGCAGAGCCTTGGGGTCTTTGCCTATAGCCATAGCGATGTGATACCCGATAGCTTCACCCTCACGATCCTCATCGGTTGCGATATAGACGGTTTCTGCCTCTTTTGCAAGCTTTTTTAGCTCTTTGACCGTAGCACTTGCCTCTCTAGGGATAGAGTATTTCGGCACAAAGTCACCGCTTTTTTCATCTATTGTTATGCCAAATGAGCTTTTTGGCAGATCTCTAATGTGTCCTTTTGAGGCTATTACTTTATACTCCTTGCCCAAAAAATTGGTAATTGTTCTAGCTTTGGCAGGAGACTCGACGATAATCAAATTTTTCATTATTTCTTACTTTTATATATAGATTTTCGTGCTATTGTATCAGAAATGGTTAAAAATGTCATAAGAGACTAGCTATCTTTTAAAATTCTAGGAAGCGTAATGCCGGTTTGGCTTTGATACTTGCCTTTGCGATCGCTATATGTGGTCTCGCACTGCTCATCTCCTTGTAAAAACAGCACTTGAGCTATACCCTCGTTGGCGTATATCTTTGCCGGCAGAGGAGTTGTATTTGATATCTCGATAGTGATATGCCCTTCAAATCCAGGCTCAAACGGAGTAACATTGACAATAATACCACATCTTGCATAAGTACTCTTGCCAAGGCAGATAGCCAGGGTATCTTTGGGCATTTTGAAATACTCTATTGTCCGTGCCAAAGCAAAAGAGTTTGGAGGCACGATACAGACATTGCCCTTGAAATCCACCACATTCTTCTCATCAAAATGTTTAGGATCCACTACCTCTGCATTGATATTGGTAAAAATCTTAAACTCATCAGCCACACGAATATCATACCCATAACTACTAAGCCCATAACTAACCACCCCTTCACCAACAAGCCCCTCCTCAAAAGGGCTAATCAT
>CAZVPN010000154.1:0-2400 GCA_964628135.1 uncultured Campylobacterales bacterium | reverse complement strand
ATATTCATCACTAAATGGTTTGTTGCAATTGTCATCGTAAAATGTGCAGTGATTACCTAGACTCTTGGCAATTGCTCTTGTTGTTTTTCCGTATCCAAATAGAGAGGGCTTCACTTTGCAGCCTTATTGTATATGAATATCCAGAGATTATATATACTGTTGCAACAAGATTCTCTACCCAGATACATTTTGCATCACCTTATCTTGAGAGTAATTAGAGCAAGCAGATTGGCAAGAAGGGATATGATCCAAAATCTGACTATTATTTTGTTCTCTGCCCATTTTTTCATCTCAAAATGGTGATGGATAGGGGCCATAAGAAAAACCCTTTTGTTCCGCATTTTATAGCTGCCTACCTGTAGGATTACGGATACAGTCTCTATAACAAATATCAAGCCAATAAGCACAAGCAGTACTTCGCTTTTGCCTAAAATAGCCATATAGCCCATAAATGCGCCTATGGAGAGTGAGCCTGTATCACCCATAAAGAGTTCCGCCGGGTAACAGTTAAACCACAAAAAAGCCAGTAGGGCACCTGAGAGAGAAGAGGCAATTATCACAGACTCACCTACACCTTTGATGTTTGGAAGCAAAAGATAGTGCGAAAAGATCGCATGACCGGTAACATAGACGATTATGCCGAGTGTTCCAAGAGCTATAACTGTAGGAATCGTTGCCAATCCATCCAGACCATCTGTTAGGTTGACCGCATTGCTGGCCGCGACAATCACAAGCGCCCAAAAGATAATGGCCCAATAACCCATATCAAAGAGCGGTTTTTTTACAAATGGAACAAAGAATTGTGTCGAAAAATTTGCAAAATATATAAGAATAAAAGATATAATCACTCCAACCAACAATTGTAATGCCAGTTTCCCTTTTGGTGTCAAGCCCTCGAGATTATTCCCGGACATGACTTTGCCGTAGTCATCTTTAAATCCTATGAGCGCAAATCCTATGAGCGCAAACAGAGCACCGACTACATAGATATTTGACAAGTTGGCGGTAATGATGGATGAGATCAAGGTAGTAAGTATAAAGACGGCACCACCCATGGTAGGGGTATGCTGCTTGTATTCATGTGCAGGAACATATTTATTGATTGGCTGGTCAGTCTTTTTGCCTATTGCCCAGGCCAAATATTTTGGCAGAATCACGAGAGTCAAAATAAAAGAGATAAAAAATGCCACACCGGCACGTACAGATATATAACTGAAGAGATTGATGTCAAAAAACTGATAAAAATAGTATAACATATGCCCACACTTTATTGAAATGTTAGATAAGTAATGGTATTTTACAATAAAATTATAAAAGCAGAGTAGAAAATATGGATATTAATAAAACCATACTTATTATAACTGATGGTATAGGGTGTAAGCCCGATAGCGTCTGTAATGCATTTAAAGATGCAGACACCCCTGCGTATGATGAGCTTTTTACCAAAGCTCCACACACATTGATCTCTACACATGGTTTGAGTGTCGGGTTGCCTGAGGGACAGATGGGCAACTCAGAAGTGGGACATATGACGATAGGTAGTGGTAGAGTACTCTATCAAGACCTTGTCAGAATATCACTATCTCTCGAGGATGGTTCACTGGAGAAGAATCAAGCTCTGAACGAAACTGTTTCTAAAAGTGACAGAGTACATTTGATAGGATTGATGAGTGATGGTGGAGTCCATTCGCATATAGAGCATACGATTGGATTGGTCAAGATATTGCAAAAAAGAGGCAAGAGGATATTTTTGCATCTGATTACAGACGGCAGGGATGTGAGTCCAACCTCTGCCAAGGAGTATTTGGAACAGGTTAATCCACTTATTGATGAGAGGACAATCATCGCTACTATCGGCGGTCGATTTTGGACTATGGATAGAGACAATAGATGGGAGAGGGTGCAAAAGGGATATGAGGCTATAGTCAAGGCAGAGCCAAAGAGAGATATCCTACCCCAAGAGTATATTGATGCAAGCTACTCAAAAGGTGAAACTGATGAGTTTATAGAGCCTGTTGCATTCGCTGGATATAGCGGTGTAGAGGATGGTGATGCGATCATAGTGACCAATTTTAGAGCTGACAGGGTGCGTGAGATTACGACAGCCTTGGGTGATAGTGCTTTTGATAAGTTTGAGCATCCAAATATAAATCTACATATTGCTACCATGACTCGATATGATGCTAGTTTTGACTATCCGGTACTATTTGATAAGGAGGCACCGACCAATACACTTGCCGAAGTGATCTCCAAAGCAGGTCTTAGGCAGTTTCACACCGCTGAGACGGAGAAGTATGCGCATGTGACATTTTTCTTAAACGGTGGTATCGAGGAGCCATATATCGGAGAAAGTAGAGTGCTTATACCAAGTCCTGATGTCAAAACATATGATATGAAGCC
>CAZVPN010000153.1:0-2405 GCA_964628135.1 uncultured Campylobacterales bacterium | reverse complement strand
CGCGCATAGATAAGTTCCTAAAATTTTTGTGCCATTATAGCAAGAAAAATAGAAAATGGGGGTTAGGGAGAAGTTAGCAGTTGGTAGGATTTAGGCTTTAGGGGGTAGGGGTAGTGTATATTTTATTTTTTGTTCATTTTTGTCTATTTGTCTGAACCCGCACTTTCTGAGGACTTTTCCTGAGGATATATTTGAAATAATGTGTTCGGCGTTTATTGTTGTGAGATTCAAATTATTTTTGGCAAATGAGATTAGAGCCTTGCAGGCTTCGGTGCAGTAGCCTTGATTCCAATACTCAAATCCTATCCAATATCCCAACATGGCAGTATGATTTTTGATATCTGTTATTGAAATAGCACCAACTAATTCATTGGTTGATGATATTGTTATTGCAAATATATACCCCTTCCCGGTTTTATATAATTCATTATGTGTCCCTATCCATTTCAAAGCCAAATCATTTGAATATGGATATGGTATATTTGTAGCCATATCCGATATTCTCTTATTGCCTGCCAATTCTTGAACACGATATGCATCCTTATCTCTAAATGCCCTTAATATTAATCTATCAGTAGTTATTGAATCCATACCTATTATGATGAAGAGCGATTCTACTCCTCCATCCTCTCCCCTCTTTTTCTGGCGACTATATCCAATGAAACACCTTCAAGGTCAAATGCATCCCTGAAAGCATTTGTGAGATATCTTTTGTAGCTGAAGTGTAGAAATTCGGGTTTGTTGACTATGAGGGCTATTTTGGGCGGTTTGGTTTCGTATTGGGTGGCAAATTTGATTCGCACTACTGCACCATGGTGGCTTGGGACATGGTGGCGTCGCATAGCTTTTTGCAGCACCTCATTTAGTTTGCTTGTCGGGATTCGTTGTGAGTATCTTTGGTATATTGCCACAATATTATCAAGCAGCTTATGAACTCTTTGACCTGTGAGGGCTGAGATAGTCAAAATTGGTGCAAAATGTAAAAATTTAAGCTCATCTCTGACCTCTTGCACCGCCTCTTCATAGCTTTTTTCACCTCTGGCATCCCACTTGTTGAGCACTATTATTGTCCCAAGTTTAAATTTTTCGGTGATTCCTGCTATTCTCTCATCAAGCTCCGAAATCTTTTCACTTGCATCAAGTATCACTAAAGCAATATCTGCCTCTTCAAGCATTGCCTCTGTACGTCCAAGTGCATATTTTTCTATACCCACAATTTTGCCACGACGACGGATACCGGCGGTATCGACAAAGGTGATCTTATAGTCATTGTGCTCTATCGTCTCATCTATTGGATCGATTGTAGTACCGGCCACATCGCTTACTACAGAGCGTTCTTCTTTGAGTAGAGCATTTAGCAGAGAGCTTTTGCCGGTATTTACACGCCCGATGATCGCTACTTTTATCTCTTTGTCATCCTCCTCTTCATACCGCTCCTCTATCTCCAAAAAGCTCTCTAGTGCCAAATCAGATGGATCATCATCTTGGATGAGATCTATTTCATTCTCTACTCTTGGAGGGATGTGCCCCTCAAGCCATTTGTAGAAATTGTTGAAATATCGATTGTGGCTGACTGACATAGGAAAAATATACTCTGCACCAAACTCCACAAACTCCCAATAACGCTCCTCCTCTTTGTCATTATCGATTTTGTTTACGATTAGTGCTAATGGTTTGCCAAGCTGCTGAAGTCTATAAAAAAGCTGCTTGTCCTCAGCATCAGGTATGCTCTTGCCATCTACCATATAGAGTATTATATCTGCTTCTTCGGCTGCTTTGAGCGAAAAGTCTGCCACCTTTGAAAAGAGTTCGGAGCTATAATCGATCCCTCCGGTATCGAGCACCTCAAAATCCCTGTTTTCCGATATGGTTACTATGCGTTTTTTGATATCTCTTGTGGTTCCGCTGACATCTGATGTGATAGCATCTCTTTGGCGTGCCAAGCGATTAAAGAGTGAACTCTTGCCCACATTCGGACGACCCAAAATTGCTACTTTTTTTATACTCTCGTTTTGCATTGCTTTATAATCTTTCTGTAATATATTGATGCTATTATACTGTAACTATTTATGAAATAAGGATTTAGCAAAAATGAAAAAAGAAAACATTATTTTTTTTGGCTTGCTTCTGTCGAGTTTTTTGATTAGCGGATGTGGATACTCAGAGCTTGACACTATCAACCATAGCAGAGGAGCTGATTATTCGCAGGGCTATGGTGACGGATGTGACACTGCTGAATATAGACTGGAAAATAACAGCACAGATTTTATAAAAAAAGATCAACAAAGATATACTAAAACACCACAATACAAAAGTGGTTGGGATAGTGGATACAAAGAGTGCTATTTTCGCAAGAGTAGGGTTATGAGGTTAGGTGGTAGGGGTTAGGTTTTAGGGATTAGGGG
>CAZVPN010000152.1:0-2412 GCA_964628135.1 uncultured Campylobacterales bacterium | reverse complement strand
GCAAAGAGTTTACCGATGAGAGCTCAGCTATCAAAAGTATGGGTGAGAGTGTGCTATTTGTGGAGGGCTCAAGCGTAGCTCACAAACTGACCACACAAGATGATCTTGGCAAGCTTCCTTGTCTTACCAAGCCATCTACACGCACTTTGGTAGGATACGGTATAGATATTCATCCATTTGAAGATGGCAAAGAGATGAAGCTTTGTGGCATAGAGATAGATTCACCCTTTGGCTTCAAGGCTCACAGCGATGGAGATGTGGCCATACATGCTATCATAGATGCATTGATGGGGGCAGCCGGTATGGGTGACATAGGAGAGCTTTTCCCAGATACCGATGATGAGTATGCAGGAGCTGACTCTACCAAGCTTTTAGAAGATGTCGTATCACGCATACTATCATTTGCTCTTGTGATAAACAATGTAGATATCACTATTTTGGCTCAAACTCCAAGACTGCTTGAGTATAAAGCACAGATGAGAGCAAAAATCGCATCTCTTTTGAAAATAGATAAAAATAGAGTCAATATCAAAGCTACCACAGCAGAAAAGCTTGGATTTGTAGGAAGAAAAGAGGGTGTAACGGTGCATGCCGTGGCATCATTGCAATATTTTGACTGGACGGAGAGAGTATGAAGATCATAATTGTAGAAAATGAGATATATCTTGCACAAAGTATAGCCAATAAACTCTCAGAGTATGACTATGAAGTAAGCATATTTGGCTCTGCCAAAGATGCCTTGCAAAGCAATGGAGATATTTACCTAGTCTCTACAAGTTTACCTGGGCAAAACTTTATGAAACTCATATCCAAGCATAGCAACAAAATCATCATCTTGATGGTAAATTATATAAACAATGATACAGTTGGCGAACCTATCAAAAAAGGTGCGTCTGATTATATAGTAAAGCCTTTTATGATAGAGGAGTTACTAAGAAAGATAGATCATCACATTGAGTTTAGATACCTCAAAGAGCAAAATAGTTTTTTTCAAGAATATTTTCAAAATATGATGAGAGAGATAGATCACAAAAACAGAGTGGACAAAATAGAGCCTAACATAGTGGTCAAAACTAATTACATAAGATTGGCAGACAAATTTGCAATGGATATGAGTAAGCATTATCGCTACTCTATCGTGTTGATTTCATTAGAAGATGAAAATTGGAACAAAAAGATATCTCAACTTGGTCACAATAATATGGCATATATATTACACCTAGACAAGCTCAAAAATACAGATAGAGATATGCTATTTGAGATGCTAGAAAATAAAAAATTTATCATAGCCTGCACCTCCAATGATATCCAAGTGCCGTTCAAAACTATAGAAATCAACACCAAAAATAGACTATTTGAACACAATGATGTGCTCACCATAGATGAGTATGTCCAATTTATAGTCAAAAAATTCCAATATGAGTATCCCGATACCGAACTATCCAAAAAACTAGGAATATCTCGCAAAAGCCTATGGGAAAAAAGGAAGAAATATGACCTCTTCAAGAAAAAATAAAAAACTCTATATCGACCCTGAGGCTCTCTCTGCACTAGCTTTGGTGCAGGAGGGTCTGTTTGCTCCAATCTCATCGCTGATGAACAAAGAAGAGGCTTACGCTGTAGATAAAACCAAAAACTACAAAGGTGTGCCGTTTCCTTTCTCGTTTATCCTTGCACCAAGCGGCAAAAGAAACCATACGACTCTCAAATCTCTCAATAAAGATGAAGAGATAGATTTGATATGTGATGGTAGAAAAGTTGGCATATTGAATGTAGATGAAACATTTGAGATAGATCCAAAAGAGCGGATAATCAACATCTACGGAACTGCCGATCAATCTCACCCTGGAGTCAAAAACACCCTCAAACGCATAGGCAACATAGCAGTATCAGGCAAGTATCGCGTCGATTATCCACTGATAGCCGATACAAAAAAAAGAATAGAGGAGTTTAGAAAAAAAACAGGGGCAAAAAAAGTATCATCTATGGTGCTATCGGCAAATCCGCTAAACAGAGTGCACGAGAGAATGATAAGAAAAGTTCTCGATGAGAGCGATGCTTTGATAATATTTCTCAGAAAGCCCTTTGTTGCAGATGGTGGTCTTAGGTATGATCTCAGATACAACACACTCAAGATATTTGTAGATCAATTTATGGCCATCAATAAAATATTGATTGTGCCTTTTGAAAATTCATATATCTTTGCCGGGTATAATGAACTGATACTAGATGCACTGCTTGTCTCAAATTATGGTTGCGATCAACTAGTCATAGGTGACAATCACGGTGGACTTGGGCTATATTATGATCAAAATGTCCTCAACTCTGTATTTGACGAGTTTCAAAATATCGATGTTGATATCAAAATTATCGATAAGTATGTATATTGCAATGAGTGCAAAACACTAGTAA
>CAZVPN010000151.1:0-2424 GCA_964628135.1 uncultured Campylobacterales bacterium | reverse complement strand
CTACTGTTTCGCAAAGTTACACGATTATGTCATATCCCGCCAATTAGGCTTTGTGTAAACAATCTCAATCACCTTTTTGGATAATATATCTTTAAATATTCTCGTTATCAAAGGAGTTATGATGACTCATGGTCTCATGGCGCATCCATATTTTGGGGCGTTCTTTATGCTTGTTTTGACGGCTGTTGCCTTTTATGGTACCTTGACTATACAGAGATTTCTCAGCAGAAAACTCTCCAAGCTGGATACGGAAAAGCTTAAAGTGTCACTATATGAATGCGGGCCGCTTCCAAACAAGCAGCCAAACAGTATCTCTGTGCAGTTTTATCTGATAGCATTGCTCTTTATCCTATTTGATGTGGAAATCATATTTATGTTTCCATGGGCAATAGACTTTAAATATCTTGGTTGGTTTGGATTTGTTGAAATGATTTTATTTATCGTGCTGCTTGCGATAGGTTTTGCATATGCATGGAAGAAAGGAGCTCTTGAATGGCACAACATCAAGTAAATTATGCATCATCTGCGGGACTGCCCGTAGCATTGAGCACTGTTGACAAACTTGTCAACTGGGGAAGATCAAATTCACTTTGGCCACTGACCTATGGTTTGGCTTGCTGTGCTATCGAAATGATGGCAACAGGTGCCAGTAGATATGACTTTGACAGAATGGGAACTATTTTTAGAGCGAGTCCCAGACAGTCAGATGTAATGATACTTGCTGGAACTTTGACAAAAAAACATGCTGAGTTTACACGAAGATTGTATGATCAGATGATGGAGCCAAAGTGGGTCATCTCTATGGGTTCGTGCGCCAATACCGGCGGAATGTTCAATACCTACTCCATTGTGCAGGGTGTTGACAGAATTGTCCCAGTGGATATATATCTGCCTGGATGCGCTCCGCGCCCAGAAACTTTGCAGTATGCACTAATGATGTTGCAAAAGAAGATACGTAGAGAATCAGCCAACATGAACAAAAATAGAAAACAGAATTTGAGGATGCTATAATGAGAAAATATACTCCCAAAGGCAATGTGCAGGCAAAAGCATACTACAATAACAGGTTTTGGGATGCTCCGAGAGTACCCAGATCAGATGTGAGTGAAGATGCACATTTTGCCAAACTGCTTGAGACTATTAAAAATAGCGTTGAGGTAAAAGATGCATATATAGAAGTCGGTCAGTTAGTTGTGCATATAAATCCGGAAGATAATTTCGAAACTCTAAAAATCATGAAAGAGCAGTGTAGTTATGCAATGTGCAGCGAGATAACGGCAGTCGATTATTTGGACAAAGATGGAGAGTTTGAAGTCCTGTATCAAATGCTAAATCTCAAAAAAGCCAAAAGAACAAGAGTGGTAACCCGCATAAAGGAGAATCAGGCAATAGAGAGTGTGGTGCCACTTTTTGACAGTGCAAATTTTGCAGAGCGAGAGATGTTTGATATGTTTGGTATAGTCGCCAATAACCATCCAATGCTCAAAAGAATCTTGATGCCGGAAGATTGGGTAGGTCATCCACTTCGCAAGAGTTATCCACTCCATGGCGATGAGGCAGCACAGTGGTATGAGGTAGATAAGATATTTGGTAAGGAGTATAGAGATATTATTGGACCTGAAAACAGAGATCCGTCCAAGATAGATAGATATGACACCAAGCGTTTCTCAAGAGTAGGATATGAAGTGCCGTTTGGGGCTGATATATCCCAAGGAGAAAAAGAGACTCCAATTGAATATAGCGATACTCTATTGGTCAATTACAACAAGTCATCCGAACAGTTGGATGAGAGAAGATAGGGAGGTCAGGGATGCAACAACCAAATAAACTCACCCCATTTTTTGAGAATCTAAACTTTGAAAGAGATGACAATACAATGGTGGTCAACTTTGGACCACAGCACCCATCGGCACACGGTCAGCTTAGACTTGTGCTTGAATTGGAGGGTGAAAAGGTGGTCAAGGCATATCCTGATATAGGATATCTTCATAGAGGTGTAGAGAAGATGGCAGAAAATATGACATATAATGAGTTTTTGCCTACTACCGATAGACTTGACTATATCGCATCTACAGCCAACAACTATGCCTATGCACTTGCAGTTGAGAAGCTTCTAGACATAGAGGTGCCTCGTCGTGCACAAGTGATTAGGACTATGCTTTTGGAGCTAAATAGAATAATTTCACACCTGTTTTTCCTTGCTACTCACGCATTGGATATCGGTGCAATGTCGGTATTTTTGTATGCATTTAGAGAAAGAGAGTATGCGATGGATTTGATGGAGGATTATTGTGGAGCTAGACTTACTCACTCCTCTGTCAGAATAGGTGGCGTGCCTCTAGATTTGCCTAATGGTTGGTTGACTCAGATGAGTGATTTTTTGTCAAAGGTCGAATATGAGCTTGAAAATACTTATGAGAAGCT
>CAZVPN010000150.1:0-2446 GCA_964628135.1 uncultured Campylobacterales bacterium | reverse complement strand
GAGATGGAATATCTGCTTCATTGAGTGCCGTTACCATTCCGCCTTGTGCATAAAAAGTATTGCACTCCCACGGAATATCCTTGGATACCACCAAAACCTTCATAGACTCCGGAAGTCTCATAGCCGAATATAGCCCTGCTATACCGGCACCTATGATCAAAACATCATACTTTTTACTCATCAACCGTTACCAATCCTAAATTCAAAATATTTCATATGATACAATACCATTATGAAAAGCAGCAAACAGATCATCTCATATATTTTGGACAGGCCATATTTTGCACCTCTTGCTAAGCAAACTTGCTATAGCAAATTTATCCAAATGTTGCCGGATAGATTTCAAAAGGCAATTGCATTTGTCTATCTCAAAAACAATACATTCTTTATAGCTCTATCTCATCCAGGCTATAAAATGGAATTAAATTATAATCAAGAACTCTTTAAAGGGCTATTAGATACCCTCTCTCAGAGCCTAGATCAATGCAAATGGCTAAAGGCAGATAAAATTGTGATTTTCAACTCAAAAATCAAAACCATAGACAAGAAGATACCCGATACCACTCCAATATATAGCGAACTCTCAACAGGCGAATTTGAAACGATAGAGATAGATGAAGAAATAGCCAAAATATTTATAAAAATCAAAAATAACATCAAAAAAAATATAAGCAGACAAAAAGTATAAATGATAGATACAATAAGAAACCTACCCACAAGTAGCGGCATATATCAATATTTTGACACCAACGGCAGACTTTTGTATGTGGGCAAAGCCAAAAATCTCAAAAATAGAGTCAAAAGCTATTGGAGATTTACGCCATCGCTTGCACCAAACCCAAATCTAAGTGCCAGAATCAAGAGTATGCTTGCTCAGACATCCAAACTTGAATATATAGTTGTCGATAGTGAAGAGGATGCTTTGATATTGGAAAACTCCCTAATCAAACAGCTTCGTCCCAAATACAATATACTTCTTAGAGACGACAAAACATATCCATATATTTATATAGATGAGTCTCAAGATTTTCCCCGTTTTGAATTGACTCGAAAAGTAATAAAAGCTCCCAAAATCACATATTACGGTCCATTTCCCAGCGGAGCCAAGGCACTGCTAGATGCTCTATATGAGATATATCCATTGGTGCAGAAAAAAAGCGGACTCAAAGGAGGCAAAGCTTGCCTTTTTTATCAGATAGGCAAATGTTATGCTCCTTGTGAAGGCAAAATATCCACAAAAGAGTATCACGATATTGTAGAAAATGCAAAAAATGCTATATTTAATAGAGATACCATCATAGCCAAACTAAATGATAAAATGATCAAGCTAGCCACACAAGAGAGATATGAAGAGGCAGCAAAGATTAGAGACCAAATATCTGCCATCGAATCACTCAAGCTAAAATCCACAATTGATTTTGCAAACAAAAGCAACATAGATATTTTTGCTATATTAAACGGTAAAGATAGAGGTGTAGTCTTGAGACTGTTTATGAGAAATGGACGCATTATCTCCTCTTCGCATAGCTTCTTTAGAGAGACTGAGATTTTTGATTTGGATGAGGCATATAGGCAGGTTTTGCTTGATTTTTATAGCGATGCTATCCCATCTCCACCGGATGAGATAATTGTCTCAGAGGATTTTGAATCGATCAAAGAGGTAGAGCAAAGCATCAAAAAAAGAATAGGTAAAAATATCAAAATAAAACACCCTATCAAAGGTGACAAAAAACGCCTATCAAATCTAGCATTGCTAAATGCAAAAGAGTTGCTCAAAAATGAGCTATCTACAAGCCTAGAGATAGAAAAAAGCATCAAAGAGCTTATCGGTATCGATAGGATACCATACAGGGTAGAGATATTTGACAACTCCCATATGATGGGGTCAGCTACCGTAGGTGCTATGGTGGTTTATGACGAAGGAGAGTGGGATAAATCTTCATACCGAAAGTATAAACTCCAAAGCAGAGATGAGTATGCACAGATGCAAGAGATGCTATCTAGAAGAATCAAAGATTTTGACACTGAGCCAGCACCTGACTTGTGGATACTTGACGGCGGAGAGGCAAATTTAAATTTAGCAATCAGTCTACTCAAAGAGGCAAATATATACCTACCGGTAATCGCAATAGCCAAAGAGAAGCTAGATTTCAAAGCTCATCGTGCAAAAGGAGCTGCAAAAGATATCATCTATACACCTCAAGGCAAAATTGAACTCAAAACAACCGACAAAAGACTTCAATGGATACAAAAACTAAGAGATGAAGCCCATCGATCAGCAATAACCTATCACAAAAATATAAAACGAAAAGATGACCTACAAAACAATCTTATGCAGCAAAAAGGAATAGGCAAAGCTACTCAAAAGAAGCTACTTGACTATTTTGGAAGTTTTGAAAAAATATATAGTGCTAGCTATGATGAAATAGCGGTTGCAAGCAACAAA
>CAZVPN010000149.1:0-2478 GCA_964628135.1 uncultured Campylobacterales bacterium | reverse complement strand
GCGTGCTTCTTTGGCAATTCCGGTGCTGAAGCAAATGAAGCAGCCGTCAAAATAGCTAGAAAATATGGGTTTCAAAATTTTGAAAACAAAAAGTTCAAGATTATCACGATAGACAACTCATTTCACGGTAGAACCATCACGACACTCAAAGCAACAGCTCAAGAGAGTTTTCACACCAAAGATTTCTCTCCATATCCGGATGGATTTGTATATGCAAAAGATATAAATGATATATATGAGAAGATAGATGATCAGACGATTGCAGTGATGATAGAGCTTGTGCAAGGAGAGGGCGGTGTGCAGCCCTTTGATAAATCAGATATCCAAACGCTTGCTACAAGATTAAAAGAGGATGGGATTTTGTTGATTGTGGATGAGGTTCAAACAGGAGTCTATCGCACCGGTGAATTTTTGGCATCCAATCTATATGAGATAGAGCCTGACATCATCACTCTTGCGAAAGGATTGGGCGGTGGCGTGCCAATAGGCGTGGCAATGACTAAGCTCAAAGATATATTTGAACCGGGTGATCACGGAAGCACATTTGGAGGCAACTATCTGAGCACAAAAGCGGGCGAAGTTGTCTTGGAGATACTATCAGAAGAGAAAAAATCAGGAGAGCTTGATAAAAAAATCAAACTATTTCAAGAGCATTTGAAGAAGATAGTAGATAAGTATCCGGATCTATTTGAGAAGAGTGTTGGGCTAGGATTGATGCTTGGGCTTCGTGCTTGGAGTAAAGAGATACAGCAAAATGTCATAAAGAGTGCTTTTGAGCATAGAGTTGTTTTGTTAAGAGCAGGCAGAGATACGGTGCGGATGTTGCCACCGCTTACTATTTCAACTGAAGAGATCAATGAGGGGTTTGAGCGTTTTGAAAAAGCTATTTCTAATCTATAGTCTATTTGCATCAGCTTTTGTGTTGGCGGATGATCTGCCCAACTATCTGAGTGATTATAAAAATCTGATATTTGATTATCAAGGTATAAAAAATGATATAGAGACCCAAAAGCTCCATGATAGTTGGATATCGCCCGTGACACTTAGTTATAGCAAAAATTGGACCAACCAATATCAAAGAGGCACTGTAGCCCAATCTATCTTTAGTATAGGCATAGATCAACCTATATTCAAATCAGGCGGTATATATTATGGCATCAAATACTCCAAACTCTTAAAAGGAGCGAATGCACAGCAGATCAAGATCCAAAAAAGAGCCCTCATAGCTCAAGTTATCGATACTTTGTATAATCTAAAAAAATTGAAACTCCAAAAGAGAAAACTTCAGCTTTTGATCAAAAACGATACTATCGATATAGAGAGGAAAAAAGATAGTTTTGAGGCAGGGCTACTCGATAGTAGCTTTTTGGATCAAGCTATACTCAAACAAAACAGAGACAAATTGACCCTGTTTGATATAGAGTCAAACATTCAAAAAATTAGAGGGGCTTTTAGAATGCTGAGCAAACGCAATCCGGACAAGCTAAAGACTCCTCATCTAAAAATGATCTCTCTGCAAAGCTACAAAAAACAAAATATGGATGTAGCTCTCAAAAGATTGAAAGCAAAAGAGAGCAAATACAAAAGCAAAATGGTTTGGAGTAGATACCTGCCGACGGTAGCAGTGCACGCTAGATACAATATGACCGATATTGCTGCACCCGGTCAAAAAAAGCATTATGGCACATATGGCGTAACGATAAGTATGCCACTGAGTGTCAATAGCGTAAATGATATAGAGTCAAGCAGAGTAAGTTATCTACAATCTATGGTGCAGTTGCAAGATAGTCAAAGAGGTGCCGAGGTAGAGTATAGATCGGTTAGAGAAAATTTACACATTTTGGATAAAAAAATAGCACTCTCTAGAAAAAATGAAGCTCTATATAGAAGATTATACAAAAAGATCAAAGATTCGGTTAAAGTGGGTCAAAAAACCAAGCAGGATCAGCAGATAATGCTCAACTCTTTGAAGATTCAAAGATTGGATAGATCTATTTATTATATAGAAAAACAGCAGCAGATTTTGAAACTCTACACCAAGGTTGCACATTGAGATTTGCAGAGTATATGAATGAGTGGCTCTATGGAGATGAGGGCTATTATCAAAATTTCAAAGCGATAGGCAAGGGAGGGGATTTTTATACGGCCGTTAGTGCATCGCCTTTGTTTGGTGCTTCTATTGCCAATGAGATTTTCCGCCTTATCAAAAGCTCTCAAATACCAAGAGATACTCTGTTGCTAGAGGTAGGTGCTCATCAGGGGTATCTGCTATGCGATATGATTCAGTGGCTCTATACGGTAGATAGATCTTTGATCCATGAGATGAGATTTGGTATAGTAGAAAGACACAAAGAACTTCAGTCTATCCAAAGAGATTATATCAAGAGTAGATTTGGTGATGATATAGAGGTTGAGTTTTTTGATGATCTTTCTCAGGTTGGTGTGGAGCATGCTACGATTGTAGCCAATGAGATATTT
>CAZVPN010000148.1:0-2485 GCA_964628135.1 uncultured Campylobacterales bacterium | reverse complement strand
TTATATCTCCGCTCTTGTAGATATCGCCTCTATCAATAGTGGATTTGAGGCTGGTGCTATTGATTACCTCAAAAAGCCATTTGATCCACAAGAGCTTTTGATTCGCATTAGACACCATCTATCAAAAGATATCGATGAAAATATAAAATATGCAGACATAGTATACAGTCCAAAAAGTGGCAAAGTCCAAAAAGGCGATGAGATCTTTTATCTAGCACAATTGCAAAAAAATATATTTGATAGATTGATTTTAAATATCGGTGAAATAGTCTCAGCCGATGAGCTTATGGAGTTTATGGAGCATCCTAGCCAAAATGCACTAAGGGTGAGTATGAGCAAACTCAAAAAAAGGCTAGGTATAGATATCAAAAATATAAGAGGGCAGGGTTATACTATTGAGAAGATATGAGATAGAGTCCCTGATCAAGAGTTTTTTGCTATTTTTTGTCTTGATAACATCCTTATATGCTCTGTTTTTGTGGCAAAGTTACAATAATCAAAAGAGAGATTTTGATGAAAAACTGCTAAATCAGATGCAGATTTTTAGCTATAGCCCCCTATCAAAAAAATTTGATGTCAGTTTTGTCCCATACAAAAGCCAATTGTTGCAAAAAAATAGACTAATCAAAGATCAAAATAGTATCTATGCACTATTTGATATACCAAATAGCAAAAACTTTTTGCTAAAGATATCTATCTCATTGGCAAAATATAAGCATATGCTTGCCAAGAAAAATGCTAGATTATTTAGATGGATTGCTCTTTTTGTGGTTTTGATAGTGGTTGTCTCTATGCTTTTGGCATACTACTCTTTGTATCCCATCAGAAAAGCGATCAAAATAAACGAAGAGTTTCTCAAAGATATTCTTCACGATGTAAATACTCCTCTTAGTGCTATGGTAATCAATCTCAAAATTTTGAGAAACCGTTTTGGCAATGACAGGAGTCTAGATAGGCTAGAAAATAGTATAGAGACGATCAAAAATCTACAATTGAACCTCAAATCATACCTCCATAATCTGCCCAAAACAAAAGAGAAGTTCAATCTATCCAAACTTACCGGCTCTAGAGTAGAGTATTTTAGAGTAATGCATCCAGATATCAAGTTTGTCTTGGAAATTCCTGATAATGTAGAGTTATTTACCAACAAAGAGGCATTTGTTAGAGTCATAGACAATATCATCTCAAATGCCTGCAAATACAACAAAAAAGATGGCAAAGTATCTATCACATACAAAGAGAATCTGCTGAGTATAGAGGATAGCGGCGTAGGGATCAAAAATCCCGATAGAGTTTTTGATAGATACTACAAAGAGGGGGAGAGGGGGCTTGGGCTTGGTTTGCATATAGTCAAGCAGATAAGCAAGGAGCTAAATATAGATATATCCATCAAGAGTCAAATAGGCAAATGGAGTAGATTTGAGCTCAACCTATCAGAGGTAATAAACAGGTAATGCAAAAATATTACAATTTCACAAATCATAAAAAGGAGCAACAATGACAAAGTTGAGAAATATCGCTTTGGTTTCAATTGTGGTGGCTGGCTCATCTAGTCTGTATGCAGCATCAGCCCAAGCAGGTGCATCTGTAGATAAAACAGGTGCAAAAGCAAGTGTAAATGTAAATGCCGATATCAAGAGGGACAAAACTTTGGATGATTTGATATCCAAATATCACAAAGCATCCAAAAAGGATGCCTATAAAATTATGAATCAAATCAAACAAAGAATTGCTTTGATGTCACAAGAGAGACAAGAGAAGGCAATCAATACAATTCATAAAGAGGTGCAGGCAAAAAGTAAGTTTTTTGCATTAGAGGAGAAAAAAGCCAAAAAAGATGCAAAAGGCATAGCAAAAGATGCAAAAAATGGTGTAGACAATATAGATAAATATACCAAAGATACAAAACAAAATATCAAAGATGATATATCAAAAGCCGACAATATCGCAAAAGATATAAAAAAAGATGTCACAAATGATATAAAAGATGCACACAAGGATGTTCACAAAGAGATAGATAGCCATATCAAAGATGTAAAGAGTCATATAGACGATATGGACAAAAATATACATACAACACACAAAAAAGCTCACAAAGAGGCTCACAATATCCACAAAAGTGCTCACAAAAAAGCCCACAAGATACACAAAAAAGCTCACAAATATGCTCATAAGATACACAAGCAAGTTCAGAAACATATCAAAAGTATGCACAATCATATAAGAAATCATTTTCATAAAGTTATGCATCATATGGGCTTTGACAAAGGATCTCACTCTCATCATCACAATGCATTTGATATGATGAATTCAGGATTTAGTTTTGGTGGCAGCTCCCACTCTAGCGGAAGCTCCCACTCTAGCGGAAGCTCAAGTTCACATTCAGGCGGAAGCTCTTTTGGCGGTAGTGTTAGCGGTAGTGCAGGAGGCTTTGGTGGCAGCTTTGGCGGATCAGGCTCAATGGGAGGCTTTTAATGAAAAAAAT
>CAZVPN010000147.1:0-2514 GCA_964628135.1 uncultured Campylobacterales bacterium | reverse complement strand
TCTAGCTGAACTTTCGCAAATACTAAAAGAGGATGAAAGTTTGGTTGAGTGGTTGCCCAAATGTGCAGTTGCCGTCAATGATGTGATGACAAAAGATGCCAATATGGCACTAAAAGATGGCGATAGGGTTTCGATATTGCCACCTGTATGTGGAGGGTAATTTGATGATGGAGCTACACAAAGGACCTTTGGATATCAAAGAGATTTTTGGCAGATGGCTAGATGAGGAGAGAGAATCCAATTATGGTGCGTTTATCCCATTTATAGGGACTATTCGTGCCGAGGATGAGATAGAGGCTTTGAGCTTTGATATATATGAGCCTATATTGCAAAATTGGTTTGATGCTTGGCAAAAGAGAGCTAGAGAGATGGGTGCTATAGTAAAGATGGCTCACTCTATCGGAGATGTGCCCGTGCACACCTCATCTTATATATCAGCGGTCTTTTCGCCCAAACGCAGAGTAGCCTTGGAGTTGATTGATGAGTTTGTAGAGGATTTCAAGGCAAATGCACCCATTTGGAAATATGATGTCAAAGATGGCAAAAGGATATATGCCGAAGATAGAAGCACACCTATGGATGGTAGTGGACTATTAGCTTAAGGAGTTATGATAATGATGCATTTTGATGAGTCGTTGAGATTGTTAAATGAGATAGAGGTGAGTAGCTTCAAAACAAAAACTGTGCCGTTGATGGACTCTTTTGGATACATAATAGCCGAGGATATCGTAGCCGATCATAACTCTCCAGCATTTCCGACATCGGCAATGGACGGCTATGCCATCAAGCACAAAGATCAAGCTCTTGGCAGGCTAAAAATAGCAAGCATCAACCCGGCAGGCTCAGAGAGCAAGGAGCACCTAGAGGATGGACACTGCATAAAGACATTTACCGGCTCCTTGATGCCTGATGGTTCCGATACGCTTATACCTATCGAAAATGTTACTGTTGATGGTGAGTATATTGTTATAAATGAGAGTGTTGAGTTTGGTTTTTCCGTCAGAGAAGTTGGCGAAAACTATGCCAAAGAGGAGATGCTGATACCGAGAGGAACCAAGATAGATTTTCCTCAGATAGGTGTCTTGGCAAGTCTTAATTATCCAGAAGTAGAGATCTACCAAAAGCCAAAAGTGACAGTGATATCCACAGGAAGCGAACTCTTGGATCTTGGCGAAGAGCAGACAAATAATGCACAGATTAGAAGTTCAAACAACTATACAATAGAGGCAATAGTCAAAAAGTATGGAGGCGAGCCAATCCATCACAAAAATATCAAGGATGATAGAGATAGCATTTATAGTGCCATAGAGGCAGCACTAGAGGTGAGTGATATCGTAGCAACCACCGGTGGTGTAAGCGTGGGTGATTTTGATTTTGTCAAAGATGTCATCTATGAGCTTGGCTGCGAAGTAATTTTTAGAGGTGTGCGAGTCAAACCCGGTCAGCATATTATAGTAGCACGAAAAGGAGATAAATTTATAGTGGCACTTCCTGGTTTTGCCTACTCATCTACTATAATGGCACTAGTTTATCTCGTGCCACTGATTCAAAAATTGCAAAATAGCCAATTTGAGCTACCCATACTCAAAGCTACACTCAAAGAGCCATTTGTCAAGCGATCCAAGAAGGCTGAATTTACCGCTTGCAATCTATATATAGAAGATGGAGGCTACAAAGTAGATTTTGTAGGCAAAAAAGTAGGCACATCCGCCATACTTACCAATATGCTGGGCAATCTCTCTTTGGTTTATACCACAGAGGATGACACCAGCAAGCCTGAGGGTGAAGAGGTCGATATAGTTCTTCTTTAGATATCTTTCTAAAAAGCTATATAACTCTCTTGAATCATATTCCTTACTTTGATAAAATGAGCCAATTGTGCTGCGGTTTTGCATCCACTCTCGATAGCCTCTTTGAGTAGGTTTTTGTTTGTTTTTATATTCATAATATATCCTCCAAGAGTTTTTATTTTAGAAATAATATCAAAAATGAAAGAAAAATATAAAAAATATTGCAAATTGTCATACTTTTAAGTAATTTGGTGTTAAAATATGCACATAATTACCAAAAAGGAGTTTGTAATGATAGATTTTCGTTCAGTAATAGAAAAGATCAAAGATATTATATCTGAAAAAAATCTTGGCAAAAAGATATTTGATAAAGATGTAGCAAAAGAGCTTGGGATACCGCAAACAACCTTTGCTACTATGAAAAAACGCAACTCTATTCCATACAAAGAGATTTTGGAGTTTTGTGCAGCTAAAAAGATTTCAGTAAACTGGCTCTTTTTTGATCAGGCAGTGGATATGCTTGTTGAGCAGACCAATAAGTTTTTTAGAGTGAGATATTTTTCTGATATAAGAGCGAGTGCAGGTGGTGGTGCTGAGGTATTTGATGAGAATTATGAGACTATTGCAATCGATGAAAAGATTATGCAAAATATGGTAGGCTTTGGCAACACGGAGTTGGAGGCGATACATGTCGATGGTGAGTCAATGGAGCCGACTCTACAAG
>CAZVPN010000146.1:0-2538 GCA_964628135.1 uncultured Campylobacterales bacterium | reverse complement strand
TTCATATTTAAAACCAAAAAGATATAATTACAAAAAACTATCATACGAGGTAAAAATGTCACAGACAAATCCTATCCCTTTGGATACAGAGATGACCCTTGAAGAGGTCAAAAAGATTGTAGAGGAGGAGGTTGGGGTGTTGCTCTATTTTTCTGGGCAGCACTGCAATGTATGTCATGCACTTAGACCAAAGTTCAAAGAGACTTTTGATGAGCACTTTCCACTCGTTAGACAGCTATATTTGGATGTAGAGTCGCATCCTGATATAGCGGCACATTTCAATGTGTTTGCTATACCTACAATGCTGGTATATTTGCAAGGACAAGAGTTTGCCAGAGAGGGCAGGGCTGTAAGTATGCTGCAGCTTCGCGAGAAGCTATCTAGACCATACTCTATAATGACAGAGGATTGATATATTGGATAGTGACTACGGTATTTCCATATGGGGAGATGATAATTATATTATCGACAAAGATGATATTAGGGTAAATTATGGCTCCAAGCCATCACTGTTGCAACTAACCCAAGAGATACGATCTAGCGGTCACAGGGGACCCATACTTTTGAGATTTCCGCATCTTGTCAAGAAGCAGATAGAGACGCTCTTTGCTGCTTTTGAGTCGGCAAAGAGTGAATTTGGCTATCATGGTAGCTTTAATGCTCTTTTTCCACTCAAAGTCAATCAATTTCCAAACTTTATCAATCACTTTGTAGATATATCGTCACAATACAATTATGGGCTAGAGGCAGGAAGCAAAGCCGAGCTAATAATAGCTATGGCAAAGACCCCTATAGGTGCTCCTATTACCGTAAATGGGTTCAAAGACAAAGAGATGATATCACTAGCTTTTATCGCTGCACAGAGCGGTCACAATATTACTATTATTATAGAGGGTTTGAGTGAGCTTGAGGGGATCATAGAGGTTTTTGAGCAGATGAGTGAAGAGCTTGATCTTGAGGTGATGCCAAATATCGGAATGAGGGTGAGGTTACATAGCACAGGTATCGGCTCTTGGGCCAAAAGTGGGGGATATGGCTCCAAGTTTGGCTTGACCTCTACCGAGCTTTTGGAAGCATATGATATATTGTGCAGATATTCACTGCAAGAGAACTTCAGTATGATCCACTTTCATATAGGCTCTCAGATGAGTGACATCAATCCACTCAAAAAGGCTCTCAGAGAAGCCGGCAACATATATGCCGGGCTCAAACAGCGAGGTGCAAAGGGGCTTAGAGCTATCAATATCGGTGGTGGATTGGCAGTGGAGTATGCTCAGCATAGCAGCTCTCAAGAGAGAAACTACTCCATCAGAGAGTTTGCCAACGATGTAGTATTTTTGATGCAGGAAATTGCCAAATCAAAAGGGGTAGATGAGCCTGATATCTATACTGAATCAGGCAGATTTATAGCTGCATCTCACGCTGTGCTGATAGCTCCCGTGCTTGAGCTCTTTTCTCAGGAGTATAGCGAGAGTGGACTTAGACTTAAGGAGCAAAACCCGCCACTAATAGAGGAGCTTAATGCTCTTTTTGAGTCCATCACAAGAGCCAATGCCAAAGAGTATCTGCATGATGCACTTGATCATATGGAGAGTCTGTTGACTTTGTTTGATCTAGGATATATCGATCTGGAGGATCGCTCAAATACCGAAATATTGGTAAATCTGATCATAAAAAAAGCAATAATGCTACTCAAAAATGAGGATACGCATGAGCTAAAGCGTCTTGAAAATAGGATACAGGAGAGATATTTGGTAAATTTTTCGATGTTCCAGTCACTGCCTGATTTTTGGGGTTTGGAGCAGAGCTTTCCTGTCATGCCTATTACTCATCTCTCTATCAAACCAACCAGGCCCGCGACTATATGGGATATCACTTGTGACAGTGACGGTGAGATAGGGTTTGATCCGACAAAGCCGCTGCATCTGCATGATATAGATGTCGAAGAGGAGGAGTATTTTTTGGCATTTTTCTTGAGCGGTGCCTATCAAGAGGTGCTTGGTATGCAGCACAATCTATTTACTCATCCGACAGAGGCAGTAGTAGTGTTTGAAACAGACGGTAGTTACCAAATTGGTGATATAATAGATGCTCAAAATTTACTTGATGTACTGGATGATATGGATTATGATACAGTGGAGATTGACAAACAACTCAAAGGGGCTATTGAAAAATCAGCAATAACTGGTGAGAAGCAGAAAGAGAGCATTCTCGGTAAACTCTATCTCTATCTAAGTGAAAACAGTTATCTCAAAACAACGCAGGCTATAAAAGGTAAAAAATGAATCTTATTTCAATCATAATAGAGGATTTTAAAACAGTTAAAAAGTATGATCCGGCAATGAAATACAGCGTAGAGCTCTTCATGAACTATCCTGGACTTTGGGCAATATTTTGGCACAGGCTGGCACATCCATTGCACAAAATAGGTTTGAGGATGACGGCAAGACTAATTTCTGGATTGTCAAGATTCCTCACGGGAGTCGATATCCATCCGGGAGCTCAAATAGGTCGTAGAGTTTTTATAGATCATGCTAC
>CAZVPN010000145.1:0-2621 GCA_964628135.1 uncultured Campylobacterales bacterium | reverse complement strand
ACTATTTTTTGCGGGGTGGTTACAAATGGGCAGGTTGCATCTGATATCTGTTTGCCCTGTTTTTCCAACTCAGCAAGTTCATCTTTTGGTATGCCGTGAGTTCTGATTACTATATTATCATAATCTTTAGCCTGTTCCATATTTTCTGCCAAGTGCACATCAAAGCCGTTTTCCAGTCTATTGATCTCATCTTTGTTGTGAATGAGTGGTCCGTATGTGGCACTGCCTTGATTTTTTTCTGCTATTTTAATGGCCCTTTTGACTCCAAAGCAAAATCCGTATGATGAGGCTAATCTAATTTCCATTTTCTACCTTAGTTATCTGTTGTAGTATATTTGTGAAGTTTGGGAATGAAGTTTCGATACACTTTGTATCTTTAATTTTAATATCAGACAGCAAACCGGCAATAGCAAAACTCATAGCTACTCTGTGATCTCCAAAGCTGTCTATGGTTGCTGATTGACTCAATTCTCCGCCCCTTATCTCATACCCATCACTATACTCTATGCTATTTATACCCAATTTATCTAGTCCTGTCAAGACACTTTTGATTCGATCGCTCTCTTTGACTCTGAGCTCTTTGGCATTTTTGACTATGCTTTTGCCTTTGGCTACTGCCATTACTATAGATAGAGCCGGAAGCTCATCGATAAGCCAAGCGATATTGGAATCAATCGTTACCGCTTTGGGTCTTTGAGTCGAGGTGATGATGATGTCTCCAATTGGCTCATATCGGTCATCTTTTAGTATATATTCAACCTCTATGCCCATTCTTTCCAATACTTTGTAGGCTTCTATTCTTGTAGGGTTGAGAGATATATTTTTGAGTGTGGTTTTGGAGCTTGGCACAATGGCTGCTGCAACGGCAAAAAAGAATCCGCTTGATGGATCTGCCGGCACTGTGATATTTAGTGGTTTGAGTGCAGAGGTGGGCGGCTCTATCTCTATCCATCCATCACCATTGGTTTGGATATCTACACCCATGCCTCTAAGCATCCTCTCCGTGTGGTCTCTACTAAGCAAGGCCTCTTTGTAGTAGCTTTTGCCGCTTGATTGTAGGGCTGAGAGTATGAGGGCTGATTTGACTTGGGCTGAATCGATCGGTGAGTTGTATCTAAAGGGTTTGAGCTGTTTGCCCCTGATGCAAAGAGGAGCTAAATTGCCATTGTCTCTGCCATCTATTTGTGCACCGATACTTCTAAGTGGCTCTGCTACCCTCTTCATAGGTCTGCTTTTGAGATACTTATCACCCGTGAGGATAAATAAGCCCTCTTGGGAGGCAAGTAATCCCGTGTAGAGTCTCATTCCGGTGCCTGCATTGCCGCAATCTAATATATCTTTTGGCTCAGCAATCCTCTCCGGTGGTGTGATAGTAATCTCATCGTCCGATATCTGGATATCGGCTCCCAATTGTTTGGCAATATTTAGAGAATTGAGGGTATCTTCGGCATTGAGGAAGTTTTTTATTTTGGATGGTTTGTCGCTAAGCAGTGAAAATATAGCACATCTGTGGGAGATGGATTTGTCTGGGGCTATATCTTCGCATGTCAGATCAAACGGCTTGGAGATTTTGTAGACGTTTATACTACTCATCTAAGAGTGGCTCCAAAATCATTTTTCAATCTATCAAGCACCTCTGATGTGACATTTTCTATATCTTCATCAGATAGAGTTTTTTCGTTTGATTGTATAAAAAGTCTAATAGTC
Organism: uncultured Campylobacterales bacterium; assembly: GCA_964628135.1. Taxonomy (GTDB): domain Bacteria; phylum Campylobacterota; class Campylobacteria; order Campylobacterales; family Sulfurovaceae; genus JAAXPZ01. The sequence continues at coordinate 914 of CAZVPN010000145.1, read as the reverse complement.
AAGCTTTGCTTGTCACCTAATGAATCATCTTGGTATGTATCTATCGGATAGTATCTTTTGAGCAGGCTATTGTCGATACTGCTGATAGAGCTTTTAATCTCTTCAAATGTGATATCTTTATCTACGACGATGCTAAGATCTTTGTATACACCTTGGAAATTTGATATGGTTTTGGCATTGATATGTTTTGGCATTACGCTATCAAAGTCAAACTCCGCAAAAAATGTATCTTGTAAGGAGAAATCTTTGGCTACTGATGGATGCAATTTGCTAAGATATCCTATCTTGATACCATCTTTGTATATGTCTGCTGATTGATATGGGTGGATTAGGGCATTTTTATTTGTTGTGGGTTTGAGTTCCAAATCTCCAAAGATAGAGCTGATCATATCGACAAAAGAGTAGAAGTCGATTTTTTTGGTTTTTGCACTATTGGCTATCGATTCGACCTCATATTGACCGCTCCATACAAATGCTATCTTCTCACTTTCGTCTCTTTGGGAGTCAAAGACGGTGCCTATCTCAAAAAGAGGTATTCTTCTGATGCCGTATTTATAATTTCGCTCTGCAGACTCTAGCAGATTGACAAGAAGTGTGCTTCTAAGTGCATCCAGATCTTCAGCTATAGGATTTGCTACTTTAAGATTTTCATCCAATATCTCAAAGCCATACTTTTGTAGCTTTTTGCTATCGGAAAATGCAAATGTGATCGCTTCATAAAAGCCGGCAGCTATGGCTCTATTTTTGATATCTCTTTTGACTTTGAATTTTTTAGTAGCATCTGTGAGTCTGATTGTCTCTATCAAAGTAAGCGGTTTTGATTTGATATTGTTGATGCCGACTATTCTAAGTATCTCTTCGGCGATATCTTGAATATTTTCTATATCGTGTCTGTGTCTTGGCACAATGGCTGC
>CAZVPN010000144.1:0-2627 GCA_964628135.1 uncultured Campylobacterales bacterium | reverse complement strand
AACTTTATTATCCGATTCCAATAATAACTCTATATCGTGGATTAATTGTGTAATGTTATATTTTGTTGGTTTTGCTGTAAATATAGAACTATATTTTGTCTCTTTGTCATTTTCGTCCAAAAGTAACTCTTCGTAAAGTTTTTCACCTGGTCTGAGTCCGATAAACTCTATTTTTATCTCCTCTTGCTTTCCATAAAGTTTTATCATCTGTTTTGCAAGATCGATTATTTTGACGGGCTCTCCCATATCAAGAACAAAGAGCTCTCCTCCTCTTGCGATAGCACCGGCTTGCAATACCAATTGACAAGCTTCCGGAATAAGCATAAAGTACCTATTGATCTCTGGATGCGTCACTGTTATAGGACCTCCATTTTCTATCTGCTGTTTAAATTTAGGAATAACACTTCCGCTACTACCCAACACATTTCCAAAGCGAACTGCTACGATCTCTGTGTTTTTACTATCTACATTTTGTGCATACAGCTCTGCTACTCTTTTTGTTGCACCCATTATATTTGTAGGGCGAACTGCTTTGTCTGTAGAAATTATCACCACCTTGCCAACATTGTGCTCTATACTCAGATCAATTACAACTTTTGATCCAAAAACATTGTTAAAAACTGCTGTTTCTGGATTATTTTCACAAACCGGAACATGTTTGTACGCCGCTGCATGGATTACAATGTCCGGTTTTGTCTCTGCAAAAACACCATCCAACAAAGGTTTATTGGTAATGTTAAGAAGTCTTAAATTAGCATTTGGCAGCTGCTCTCCTATTTGATACAAATTATACTCACTATGATCGACCAGTGTCAAAGATGTTGCGCCATACCTGTCGCACTGTTTGGAAATTTCACTACCTATACTCCCTCCTGCTCCAGTGATCAATATCCTTTTGTCTTTTATAAAAGCTTTGATTGCATCACTATCCAAATCTTTAGGGCGCCTTGCCAACAAATCTTCGATAGACAGATCCTCCAACTTCTCATCTTTGCTACCCAGAAGTTTTACCTTTTTTATCTCTCTAATGCCGATATCGTTTAGTTTTTGGGCAATATTGCTTAACTCTTTGCGAGGTAGGTCCTCTACGATGATGGCTGATTCAAATCCTCTTTCTTGAGCCAAATCTCCAAGTTCTGATAGTGGATATATCTTTACATTGCTGATATATGCATTTTTGGACATCGGGTCATCTTTTGTGGCTATTATTGCCTCAGGATAATAGTCTATCTCTCCACGCATTGCACTTTGAATTATAGTAGCACTTTTACTTCCTGTTCCAATTAGCAGTGTTGGCTTGATGCTTTGGTTATTTCTACTTTCTAGCAATACTCTTTTGATTATCCTTAGTCCCCCCAAAAATATCAGCGATAGAAAAAAGTCTATAATAATTACAGATCTTGGAAATGGCTGAAAATATTTCGACCAAATAAGATATATAAACACAAAAATGGCATATGCTATCAAATGAGCAACAAGTAATCTTTTGGCTTCAGCCAAACCGAAAAACCTCCAAACAGAAAAATATATTTTATACAGGTAGAATATAGATATTTTAAGAGAGATTATCAACAAATAAACCAACCAAAAAGTTTGCAAAAATTGGCTTGGAATGCTGAAATTGAATCTAAGAGAGTAAGAGAAATAGAGAGTAAAAATGGAAAGCAAAATATCTGCGATGATAAAAAATAGCATTCTTTTAAAAGCTGTAGGTCTTAGCAAACTCATTTTATATTATCCTTAATAATTGCACATACTCGCTCAATATCAGCATCACTCATCGCCGTGCCGCTAGGCAGACACACCCCTTGAGCAAAGAGCTTTTGGCTTGTTCCATCGACTACAGATAGACTATCCTCAAATAGAGGTTGCAAATGCATTGGCTTCCACAGAGGTCTGCTCTCTATATTGTTTTTATCCAAAGCTTGAATTATATCATTTGGATTGCTCTTTTCAAACACCAAAGTCGTAAGCCACCTATTGCCTACACTTTTGGATATCTCGGGCATAAACCTGATCTCTTCTATGTTGCCTAGCTCTTTTTGGTAAAGATCAAAAATCTCTCTTTTTCTTTGAATCCTATTATCTAACACCTCTATTTGAGCTACACCGATTGCCGCTAGGACATTACTCATACGATAGTTGTATCCAAACTCTTTGTGCTCATAGTGCAGATATGGCTCTCTAGCTTGGGTAGAGTAAAATTTTGCCTTTTCTATCCACTCTTTGTTGTCACTAACTAGCACTCCTCCACCACTAGTAGTAAGTATCTTATTGCCATTAAAACTAAAAACTCCCATATCACCAAATGTGCCACTTTGCTTGCCATCCAAAGATGCCCCAAGACTCTCTGCCGCATCTTCTATCACATATATTCCCTCGTTGTGACAAATATCAACTATCTCATCAATCTTTGCCATTTGCCCATATAGATGAGTCACTATCAGTGCCTTGGGCTTTTTGGGAGCTTCATCTATAGCCTGCTTAAGTAGCTCTGGTGATAGATTCCAGCTATCATCACTATCGACAAATATTGGCTTGGCATTTTGATATAAGATAGCATTTACCGAACCTATAAATGTAAATGAAGAAGCCAAAACATAATCATCCTCACCCACACCAAGCAC
>CAZVPN010000143.1:0-2687 GCA_964628135.1 uncultured Campylobacterales bacterium | reverse complement strand
TCTTTGATGATCTTTTGTCGTTCTGCTTTTGGCATTTTATCCATTTTGGAGCGTTTGTTGTATAGCTCACCGGCATCTTCTACCTTGAGATCGGTATCGAGCTCTCTGATAGTGGTTTTTGGTGTGATATTGTGCTTTTGATTATACTCTATCTGTCTAGCACGGCGTTTTTGGGTGATATCTATACAAGATTGCATAGAGTTGGTGATTTTGGAGGCATACATCAGCACTTTGCCGTTGGCATTTCTAGCCGCTCTTCCTGCTGTCTGTATCAGAGCTGTTTCACTTCTGAGAAAGCCCTCTTTGTCCGCATCCAATATAGCTACAAGTGAGACCTCCGGCAGATCCAATCCCTCTCTGAGCAGGTTTATTCCTACGAGCACATCAAACTCTCCAAGTCTAAGAGATCTGATGATTTGGTTACGCTCTATGGCATCTAAGTCTGAGTGCATATATTGCACCTTGAGTCCTAGATCATTATAGTATGTGCTTAGCTCTTCTGCCATCTTTTTTGTCAAGACTGTTACGAGCACCTTTTCGCCTTTTTTGATCACCTCCTTGATGCGATCATATAGATGCTCTACTTGGTTGTGGCTATCTATCACTTCTATCTCAGGATCGAGCAGTCCTGTAGGACGCACGACTTGCTGGGCAACCACTGATGATAGTTTTGTCTCAAGCTCATTTGGTGTAGCTGATACAAAGAGATAGTGTGGTGCTTTGTTGATATACTCTTCAAATTTGAGTGGGCGGTTATCCAATGCACTAGGAAGCCTAAAGCCATACTCCACCAAAACCTCTTTGCGACTTCTATCTCCGGCATACATTCCACGAAATTGAGGCAGACTCACATGCGATTCATCTACAATGACAAGATAATCATCATGCATAGCCTCAAAATAGTCCATCATCGAATATGGAGTCTCTCCCGGTTTTTTGCCCGTAAGGTGTCTAGAGTAGTTCTCTATACCCTTGCACATTCCGGTTGTCTCTATCATCTCTAGATCAAACTCAGTCCTTTGTTTGAGGCGGTTATACTCTACCATTCTATCTTGGGATTTGAAAAACTCCAATCTCTCACCTAGCTCCTCTTCTATACTTTTGACGGCATTTGCAAGCTTATCTTTGCCTACTATAAATTGATTGGCTGAGTATAGGGTAAACTCTTTGAAATCTCTGTTTTTTTCTCCGGTTAGAGTATTAAACTCATATATCGCCTCCACTTCATCCCCAAAAAACTCCACTCTGATAGCAAACTCATCAGCATAAGCCGGATATATATCTACTACTTCTCCACTGACTCTAAAATTGCCTATATCAAAGAAGTCATCATTTCGTTTGTATCCCATATCTACAAATTTGAGTAGCAGTTCTCTTTGGTTATACTCTTTGCCTACTACAATCTTTTGGATGATACTTTTATACTCTTCAGGAGAGCCTAGACCATAATTTGCCGAGACTGAGGCTATGACTATCACATCTTTGTGGCTGAGCAGATTGGCAGTGGTTGAGAGTCGTAGTCGCTCTAGCTCTTGGTTGATGGAGCTATCCTTTTCGATAAATAGATCCTGTCTTGGTATATATGCTTCGGGCTGATAGTAGTCATAGTAGCTGATAAAATACTCTACATGGTTATTTGGAAAAAAGCTCTTAAATTCACTATATAGTTGAGCAGCGAGTGTTTTGTTGTGTGTCATTATCAGAGTGGGCTTTTGGGTAGCCTCTATCACCTTTGCCATAGTGTATGTCTTGCCTGATCCGGTGACACCTAGCAGGGTTTGATAGCGGTTGCCATTTTTGATAGATGAGCTAAGCTGCTCTATGGCTTGTGGCTGATCGCCGGATGGCTGATAGGGGCTTGATACTTCAAAATTTGGCACGTATTTCCTTGTAGTTTTATAGATTTAACAATTTTTGATATTATAACGAATAAAGTTCTAATAGATAAAATAAAACGGAGAAAAGAATGGCATTAGAGAAACTGAAAGAGAAGATTGATAATATAAAAGAGAGCTACAACAGATTGTTGGAGGAGAACAGAGAGCTAAAGGCAGAGCTAAAAAACAATTCCGGTGCAAGTAGCGAAGAGATGGATAAAATAAAAGAGCTTTTGGCTCAAAGAGAGCAGGAGATAGCAGAGCTCAAACAGGATATCCAAGCCAAAGATGCGGAGATAGAGGCTATAATAGAGAAGGTAGAGACTCTATTGGCATAATCTAGGTCCGATTAGAAATAAGTTGTTTGACAAGAACTACTATATAAGGGGAAGAGAATGAGAAAAGTAGCATTGACTGTAGCAGGAATGAGATTTAAGACCAAAGAGTTGGATGATGGATTTGTAGATTTTGTAGAGAATCATTTTAGAGATGCACAAATCAATCTACACGAGGACAACAGTGCAGAACGGCTTTTTATCGCCTATCTCAAGCTTGCAGGCAAGTATTACAGAAGCGAAAAAGAGATAGAAAATTTGCTAAATGACATAGAGTTGGGATAATATATAGCCCATTTTTTTGGCTTTTTGACATTTTTTAATATTTTTTGACATTTTTTATGTTATACTTCCATCGTAATCAGTTATTGAGCTGATACAAAATTAATTTAACAGGAGTTAACATGAGACGCGGATTTACTATGATCGAATTGATCTTTGTTATCGTAATTATCGGAATTTTGGCAGCGGTTGC
>CAZVPN010000142.1:0-2755 GCA_964628135.1 uncultured Campylobacterales bacterium | reverse complement strand
ACAAAAAGGTTGATCGATTATGACATTTAGACCTCACTTAGCCTACTCAGCCAGTGCCGGTAGTGGTAAGACTTTTGCACTTGCTGTGCGGTATGTTTCGCTTCTTTTTATGGGGGAGTCTCCGTCTGCTATTTTGGCCGCTACATTTACCAACAAAGCGGCATCGGAGATGCGTCAGAGAGTGGTGGATTCGCTTCGTTATTTGGGGGAAAATGAGGCGTTTTTGGAGGAGGTGATGAAGCAGACCGGCTTGGATCGTGATGAGATTTTTGCCAGACAAGCGGGCGTGTTAGATAGGTTTTTGTCGCAAAGCTCTCATATAGTCACTCTTGATAGCTTTTTTAGCTCTATCTTGAGATCTGCATCACTTGAGATTGGTTTGGAGCCTGATTTTGTGACCAAAGAGCAAGATAGCGATGATTTGGCGGATCATTTTTTGGATGAAGTGTATATGAGCTCGATGTTGCCAAGCCTTGTCAAGCTAGCGATAAATATCGAGGATAAGAGATTCAATAAGATATTTGATCAAATGCAAAGCTTCTACAAGATAGATCCGCTTTTGCCAAAGAGTAGATACAAGGTAGAAAATTTAGCCACGATCGAAAAGCAGATAGATACTCTGCGGGCTCAGATGCATAATATGCTCATAGAATCCAAAGCATCCAAAACAGCTATCAACAACTTTGCCCCATCTCAGATCAAAGATTTTGTCACCAAATCGCTATTTGCCAAAGAGACTCTAACTGAGCATAGAAATTACAAAAAGTATGTAGAGCAAAACCCTCAAATAGATGAGAGTTTTATACAAATCAAAGAGCTCATAGCCGAGTGGATGAGAGCAAAAGAGGCTATCGTGCTGCACAATCTATTTGAGATATATGACTACTATCGCAATGCACGAGTTGCAAATGCCAAAAAATCGGGCAATTTGACATTTGATGATTTGACATATTTCACCTACCGACTACTCTATGAGGCGATATCAAAGGATTTTTTATATTTCAAGCTAGATGCTAAGTTTAGGCATATTTTGCTTGATGAGTTTCAAGATACCTCTACTTTGCAGTTTCTTCTGCTCAAGCCTTTGATAGATGAGATATTTGCCGGCGAAGGGCAGGGGGAGTTTAGGAGCTTTTTTTATGTGGGTGATACTAAGCAGTCTCTATATAGATTTAGAGGTGGCGTGGAGGAGCTGTTTGACAAGGTAGCCCAAAAGTATGAGATAGATGTGCAACCGATGGATACCAACTATCGAAGCTCCAGAGTGATAATAGAGCAGGTCAATAGATGGTTTGAGCCGATAATGGATGGATATATCCCCCAAAAGAGTCGCGAGGGTGCAAGCGAGGGATACTTGGAAGTTCTTTGCCCTGATACAAACTCCACAGAGAGCACGCCTGCTGAGGCTGATGAGATGATAAATGTTGCGATAGGGCAGGTCAAAAAACTTTTGGATTTGGGTGTTGATGTGGATGATATCGCATTTTTAGTCCATACCAACAAAGATGGTCAAAACCTGCAAGAAGCTTGCCAAAAAGAGGGTATAGCCACAATGCTAAAAACCTCCTCATCTCTTAAGAACCTTCCCAAAATAGCCTCACTTGTAGCAATGGTTGAGTATCTGTATCGCAAGGAGAGTATAGATGCAATGCCGCTACTGCAAATGGTGGATAAGAGCATTGATCAGATAGATACATCTTGGTTTTCTCCTTTTGCGTCTCCTTTAGAGGTTTTGGATAGGCTTATTAGGGAGTTTGGATATTTTGATGATGATCCAAATATTCTCAAGCTACTTGACTTTGCATCGGGCTTTAGCGATATCGATACCTTTTTGCAAGAGTTTGCAGACTCCAATATCTCACTTGCCTCCAACACAATCCACGGTGCCAAAATTATGACGATACACGGCTCCAAGGGGCTAGAGTTTGATTATGTGATTGTGCTAGATAGACTTACTCAAGAAAATGGCGACAGATCTGCGATCTTGTATCATTATGATGACAATCTGTATGTAGATAGCATCTATTATCGCCTAAGCAAGAGAGACAATTTTGACAAAAGTTATGCCAAGATACTCGCAGAGAGGAAAAAGTCATCACAAAAAGATACTCTAAACAAGCTCTATGTGGCTCTTACTAGGGCTGTAAAGGGACTGATAGTGCTCAAAAAGAGCGAGAAGTCGATATTTGATATTTTGCAGATGCAGCCAATGCAAATCGGAAGCATAGAGATAGAGCACAAAAGCACCGACAAAAGCACCCCCAAAGCTCCACCTATAACAATATCCAACTATGGCACTCAAGAGGTAGAGAAGGTAAGCGAAGATGAGGATAGAGATAGACAAGCGATGCTTTTTGGATCGGCACTGCATTATGCTTTGGAGATGCTAGAGAGTTTTGATCCCAAAAGCTTGGATAATGCTATGCAGGCAGTAAAAAATAGATATGCCTATCAACTATCAGATGAAGAGATCGAAGATATACGAAACAGAGTGGCAAATCTGATATCAAATAGAGAGTTTCAAGCACTACTAAATGGTGCTACTTTGACCAAAGAGCTATTGTTGGTATATGATGGAGAGTTCAAACAGGTCGATCTGCTCTTGGAGTATGATGAGCACAATCTAGTCATAGACTACAAAAGCTCCCAAAAGTTCGCTTACAAACATCAAAGCCAAGTAGAATATTACAAAAAAGCAATCAGCAAAATAACAGGCAAACAAACGGAGGGGATGGTTGTTTATTTGTTGGAGGAT
>CAZVPN010000141.1:0-2793 GCA_964628135.1 uncultured Campylobacterales bacterium | reverse complement strand
CTCTTTTTCAGTTGACATTTACACTTGGTGCGGTGCCTATGGATTGGATAGATGCTGCTTTTGGGTGGCTTGGGGATCAGGTAGGTGCCATGATATCTAATGATCAGATCAGAAGTCTTATAGTCGACGGTGTTATAGCAGGAGTAGGTGCCGTCGTACTTTTCTTGCCAAATATCATTATACTATATATCGGTATTGCTTTGCTGGAGAGCACGGGATATATGAGTCGCGTCGCATTTTTGCTTGATGGATTTTTTCACAAATTTGGGCTTCACGGCAAGAGTTTCATACCATTAGTTACCGGATTTGGCTGCACAGTACCGGCATATATGGCAGCCAGAACACTAAAGAGCGAGAAGGATAGGTTTATTACCCTCTTTATCCTGAGCTTTATGAGCTGTGGGGCAAGGTTGCCTATCTATGTGCTGTTTGCAGGAGCATTTTTTGGAGCCGAGAGAGCCGGCAATGTAATATTTGCTATCTATATCGCAGGGGCACTTCTTGGACTTGTAATGGCAAAGATACTGAGAGTAACGGTATTCAGGGGAGAGGATGAGCCATTTGTAATGGAGATGCCGAAATACAGACTACCTAGCTTTAGATTGATATGGCACACGGTTTATCACCAGGCGGCAGGATACCTCAAAAAGGCGGGCACATTTATATTGTTGGCTGCTATGATAGTTTGGTTTGCGTCCAATTATCCAAAACAGCCACAACTAGAGGCAAAGTATCAAGTAAAAATAGAGCAACAAAGCAACAAAAACGACAAAGATAAGCTCAAAAACGAACTCCAAAGCAAACTCTTGGAAAATAGCTATCTTGGACAGATAGGCAAGGCAACAGAGCCATTTTTTGCACCGCTTGGCTTTGATTGGCGTATGTCGGTTGCGCTGGAGGCAGGACTTGCTGCCAAGGAGGTGGTAGTCTCTACACTTGGAGTGCTCTATGCTGTAGGCGATAGCATAGATCCTGAAAATAACTCTTTGATAGATGAGATCAGATCTCATATAAGTTTCGCAGCAGGTATGGCATTTATAGTATTTGTGATGATCTATCTACCTTGTTTTGCCGCATCAGCTGTTTTTGTCAGGGAGACCGGAGGCCTTAGGTATCTAGTTTATCAGTTTCTGTTTACCACCGCAACAGCCTGGATTTTTGCATATATAACATATATAATCTTGTCATAAGTACGGCTTGGAATTGTAGGGCAAAATTTTTAAAATTTGCCCTACAAACTCATATTTTTATCTGATAATATATTATAAATTTGACACCCGACCCCATATATAACTACCAAATATAAATTAAAAATATTTAATTGATATTTTTCGGTGTTATCTTAATGTTAGATAGCTGCTATTGTCCAAATGCAACTTAGGTAGCAATGTAATTTTGATAAATATTTTATTATTGCAAAAAAAGAAGAAAAGGAGCAAACAATGTATGTGAGCAAATATAAGCCATATAGAGGCATCGGAGATGTGCGTAGAGGTTTTGAACTCATAAACTCTCTTTTGAATACTATAGAAGGAGTCGAAGAGGAGGGTACTATGAGTGCATTTGTCCCATCGGTAAACACCAGAGAAAGTGAGTTTGCTTATCATATTGAGATGGATTTGCCGGGTATCAAGAAGGATGATATAGAGATAACGACAGAGGATAATGTACTTACGATTTCTGGTGAAAGAAAGCTAAAAGAGGAAGCAAAAGATGAAGAGTACTACAAAGTAGAGAGTGCATATGGTAAATTTTCTCGCAGCTTTACTTTGCCGGAAAAGGTAGATTTCTCTGCAATCCAAGCAGAATTCAAAGATGGTGTGCTTGAGGTGACAATACCAAAACTCAAAGAGGAAGAGAGCAAACCAAAAAAGATCGAGATCAAATAAACTAACAAATAAAATAAATATTTTAAAGGAGGTTTATTATGAGTATAGTCAAAAAAGCAAAAGATGTTGCCGCCAATGTCGAGGAGAAAATAGAGCATGGTTTGGAGACAACAAAAGAGGCACTTACAAGTGTAGCGAGCCATCTGCCATTTTCAAACTTGGCAAAAAAAGGCAGTGATAAGTTTAGTATAGAGGTTGATTTACCCGGAGTCAAAAAAGAGGATATAGATCTCAAAATAGAGGACAATCTTCTTACTGTAAAAGCAGTTAGAAATTACAAAAATGAGGTAAAAGAGGATGACTACTATCTGTGTGAAAGTGATTTTGGGCTGATATCGAGAAGCTTCGTCCTACCCGAAGGTATCGATAAGAGCAAAATAGATGCTAAATATGAGGATGGAAGATTGTATATTACCTTGGAAAAAGAGGAGGCTCGCAAAGCTAAGAGTATATCCGTAAAATAAAGCAATCACTATCAAATAATTCTCTACAGTTATATGTGTGCAACTCGCACACATATTCCCCTTTTTTGTACATTTTTAACACTAGGTATAGATATCCAAAAGCCACATCAAAGCATACTTAATATAATATATATGGGTATACTATAAAAATATCATAAAATGGAGATATTATGAATCAAATTGATATAGAGAATAAAAGACTTATCAACCGAATAAATCGTATAAGTGGCCAGCTAAATGCCCTCAAAATGAGGATAGAAGCAGATATAAAATATCAAGATCCATATGAGCTGATACGACAGATGAACGCTATCAAAGGTGCAGTAGCAGGAATGACAAACTCATACATTGAGTATTATGCCAAAGGCTATCTGCTCGATAATATCAAGGGTGCAAAAAGCGAAAGAGAAGCGATGGCCCAAATCGATACACTTGTTGAG
>CAZVPN010000140.1:0-2853 GCA_964628135.1 uncultured Campylobacterales bacterium | reverse complement strand
AATTATCATCACACCAAGTGCTATGCGGCATAGTAGGAGTGGTTTTCTTTGGATTATTGAGGTGTTGGCTTCGAAGTATGGTTTGACTCTTTTGGGATGCTCTAGGTCGTGGTAAAACTCTGAGTAGTGATGATATCTGCGTTCGGTGTCTGGGTTGATGGCGTGCATTATGACTGACTCTAGCCATTTTGGCACTTTTGGATTGTAGGTGCTTGGACGCTTTGGCTCTTTGGTGAAGTCTGGGTTTTGAAAGGGCTCGATCTCGCCAAAAGGATACTCTTTGGTGAGTGCTTCATAGAGCGTAACACCAATGGCGTATATCTCACTCTGCTCAGTTGCCGGTGCACCATTGAATCTCTCGGCAGATAGATAGCTGGGTGTGCCGGCACGGTTGGTGATGGAGTAGGCGTCAGTAATGGAGCCAAAATCGATCATAGTAAAGACTCTTTTGCCTTTTCTTGTGCCAAGTATTATGTTTTCTGGTTTGATGTCGCCGTGGATCAAATCTTTGCGGATGAGAAACTGAGACATCTTTAACAAAAACTTTGCAAGCTCTATACTCTCATCAATGCTTAGCGGTTTTTTTGATATCGCCTCTTTGAGAGTGATACCATCAATATATCGCATAAGATAGTAGCGGTGGGTTCTGTTGGCTGGGATCACCGCTTTGGGGAAAAAGCCCGCCTTGAGTCTGCGTGCATTCCAAGCCTCTGTGACAAAGAGATCCAAGATCTTGCTATCATCCGCTGCCTGAGCAGGGGCAAATTTGATCACATAGTTTACTCCTCTTTTGCTGCATAGCCAAGTTCTATTGTTTGCTACAAGTGGTTTGATGAGTTTATAGCCATCTATCTCATCACCCTTGCGATATTTGGCAGATATGGTTAGGTTGCTCTGCTTTAGTTTGAGTCTTGGATCTATCTCTTTGATATGCAAGGTGATGGCAGTGGTGTCATCTGGTAGATTGTCATTGTGTAGTTTGCTTGCCTGTTTTACCAAAAATGATGCTCCAAGTTTGAGACCTTGGCTAAGCTCCTCTTGGCTAAGCACGGTATATAGCCCATCGCTACATAAAAGTATTCTATCGTTTTGCTTTAGGTTGTTTTCGAAGTAGTATGGAGTGATACTCTCTTGCAGTCCTATCGCAGAGGTTAGCACCCCGCTCATATGTTCATCATCTGATGAGTGATCAAGTGATAGCTGAGTGAGAGTATCGTCTCTTTGTAGATATATGCGACTATCGCCGACATTGGCTCCATATAGCCTATCTCCCTCTATGACCACAAGTGCCAAGGTGCTTACAAGCTCTTGACGCTGATACTCATCCATAGACTCAAGATAGAGTATCCTGTTGATAGATTGGATGAAGTGCAAAATAGACTTCTCCATACTCCAGCTTTTGGGTCTGTTTTTGAGTGAATCTATGATGAAATTTGTAGTTCGTTTGGCTGCTTCTGCTCCTTCGGTTGCAGAGCCGACACCATCACAAAGCACGGCTATGGTGATATTTTCCAGACTCTTGATGGCATAAAAGTCATCACCTGTTAGATGTTTGCCCTTGGCAAGTGAAAATCCATTATGCTCAATAGTCTGGATGGACATCTTATATCTCCTTGTGTGATGATGCTATTATATCATACCGCCGGCATTGACGCCCCAAGTGGTTCTCCATCTTGTTTTTACAAAGCTAATTCCGGCAATTGCGACCAAAACAACTGCTGCAAAGATCAAGAAGCCTGCCATATAGCCATCAAATGCACCTTTGCTCCAGCCAAGAGTTTTGATGAGTGCAGTTCCGCCAAGACCTCCAGCAGCTCCAATGATACCTGTCATTATACCTATATCTTTGCCAAATCTTTGAGGGACTAGCTGAAATACTGCTCCGTTTGCCATACCAAGATTTGCCATGATCAAAAACAAAACAACGATTGCAAGCCAAAAAGGCAATTTGATAACGGCGATCACCACCGCCAATGCAGCCACGGCACCAAAGAAGATATATAGAGATTTAACCCCGCCAATCTTGTCTGCAATATTACCACCAACAGGTCTAAGCACGGCTCCTGCAAATATGGTCAAAGCACCAAAATAACCTGCTACTGCTTTGACATTTGGTTCACCAAGCACACTCAAACCAAAAGAGTTCATATCGGCTTGATATACATTCATCAGATAGACCTTCATATATCCTGCAAAGCCCACGAAACCACCGAAGCTAACTGCGTAGAATAGATTGAACCACCAAGTATCTTTGTCGCCTAAAAGCTTGAGATAGTCGCTTACCTTTTTGGGTCTTGGGGTATATACATCTGCGGGTGCATCTTTTGCCAAAAATAGATACGCAATCCATACAATTATTGCAGCCACTGCACCAAAGCCAAACACGGAGTTCCATCCCCAATATTGTGCTATCTTGGGAGCAAAGATAAAGTCAAGCACGACACCTATGTTGCCCGCTCCCGCGATACCCAATACCACACCTTGAAGTTTGGGTGGATACCACTGCCCAGCTTGTGGAAGTGCAACCGCAAAAGATGCCCCCGCAAAACCAAGACCAAGTGCTACGATCAGAAGCTGATTGTATGTGATATTATCACCCTGCATATATGCCAAAGCCAATGCGGCTATTACAATAGCTTGAGAGATAAGTGCAGTCATCTTGGCACCAATCTTATCGACTAAAAACCCAAGTAGTATTCTCAAAATCGCACCACTTAAAATTGGAAGTGAAAGCAATGTAGCCTTTTGTCCAGCCGTGATCATAAATCCATGTTTTGCTAGAGCCTCAGATATCTCAGTAGATAGTGGACCAAGCATTGTCCACACCATAAAACTCATATCAAAATACAAAAA
>CAZVPN010000139.1:0-2986 GCA_964628135.1 uncultured Campylobacterales bacterium | reverse complement strand
CCATTTAGAGCACCCCACCACACTGCGACATCTGCCTCTATATTTGGAGGAGGCTCATCGCAAGCTAGGATAGGAGAGGTAGCTTTGGCAAATTATGGAGTGCTCTTTTTTGATGAGCTGCCGCACTTTTCCAAGCAGGTTTTGGAGGCACTTAGAGAGCCTTTGCAGGACAATAAAGTCCATATAGCCAGAGTAAATGCCAAGATAGAGTATGAATCAGACATTATGTTTGTCTCGGCTCAAAATCCTTGCCCTTGTGGCAATCTGCTCTCCAAAACCAAAGTGTGTCGCTGCTCTGAAAATGAGATCAAGAGATACCGCAACAAACTAAGCGATCCTTTTCTTGATCGAATCGATCTGTTTGTTACTATGCAAGAGGTCAGCTCTAGCGATAAGGCAGATATCACCTCTTCGCAGATGCACAAGATGGTAATAGAGGCATTCAAGATGCAAAAGCTCAGAGGTCAAAAGAGGCTAAACGGCAAACTTAGTGAGGATGAGATAGAGAAGTATTGTATCTTGGATAGTGATGCCCAATCTGTGCTTGATGGGGCGATAAGCAGGTTTGCTCTATCACATAGAAGTATAGCCAGTGTCAAAAAGATAGCTCGCACCATAGCTGATCTCTCAGCTCATAAAGATATAGAAAAGTCAGATATGTTAGAGGCTCTTAGTTACCGAAGAAGAAGATAGGGGTATCTGAGCCAGAGATTTTTTGTAATCTTGGGGAGTGTTTAGATTTAGAAAAATATCTTCATCTTCAAATAGATATTTTTCTGTATCGGATAGTTGTGTCAATCTTCCCAAGCGGTGCTCTTTTTGCCCAAGAAGAGATATGATCATCGGCAAAATCTTTTTGCTATAAATGCCAAATAGGGGCTCATCTCCTCTAAGGTTTGATGATATCAAAATTTCAGGCTTCTTCTCAAGGCTGTCCCAATGTTGTATCAGCTGCGATATCTCTTTGCTTGTAACCATCGGCATATCTACACTCAATATAAGTATCTCTTCGGCGTTTATCTGTTCAAAAATAGAGTAGAGTGCCACCATCGGAGAGCTCTCATTTAGTTTGTCGTATATAATATTTGCATCAAAATCAAATTTATCCTCTTTGGCACTGATGTAAACATTTTCAAAAACCTGTTGCAGTTTGCGGTATTGATACTCACTAAGTGAGCCAAACTCTCCAAAAGGAAGCAGGGCTTTGTCTCTGCCCATCCTGCTACTTTTGCCCCCCGCAAATAGGATCGCACTCATATCAGATCTCTTTGGCATATATATACTCCTTTCGCATCTGATGCAGATATATAAATCCAAGCGACAAAGCAGCCACAATAGCCTCAAAGCCAAAAAGCACGCTACTATCGATATCATATATCCAACCTGCCAATGCCGCACCCACCGATCCGCCAAGTCCAAAGCTCAATCCAAGCAAAAATTGCTGAGCAAGCTTCTTTTGGCTATATAGCTGATATGTATACGATATGACGGTTGTATAATAAAGTGCAAAACTAAAAGCGTGCAGAGATTGTGAGATATATGTCATAATGATAGAGCCAGGGTATAGATAGAGTAGTCCCCATCGAATGACGGCACTTGCGGTAGTAAGTTTCAAGAGCGATAAAGGATCTTTTTTGAGTAGAGGAGCTTGAAAATAAAATATAATTATCTCACATATTACTCCAAAGCTCCATAGATACCCGATCGTTTGTATAGGGATAGAGTGATCTGCCTCATATATCGTAAAAAAGTTATAAAATCCACCAAAACTAACTTGCAACAAAAAGGTGCTGACCCAAAAAGCCCAATATTTGATCAAAGAAAAATTTTGATTGAGTTTTTTGGGGCTATCCTCTTTTTGGATATTTGAGTCATATTTGATGATGCCAAATCCAAAAACTAGCGTCAATAGCGTATCTATGCCCAAAGCAACTATACCGTCATATGGATTGTGCAAAAAAGATCCTAGAGCCAATGCTGTTGCGATGAAGCCTATAGATCCCCATAGTCTTGCTTTGCCATAGTGCTCTTTTGATATATTTTGCAAAGCAATAGTATCTACAAATGGAAGTATCACGCCGGCACTTGCACCAAAAATCAAATTGGCAAACAAAAATGCCCAAAAGCTATCAAGCACCAATAGCATAAGCATAGCTGATAAAAACCCAACAACAAGAGCAATTTTGTAAACATTATGACTTAGGTGCAAAAAATGTCTAAAAGCAAACGGAAGCAAAAAACGCATAAATGGACCCGATGCATAGATGATGCCCACATCGGTAGCATCTAGACCATAGGATTTGAGCAGTTTTGGCATAAAGACTATATATACTCCCACAGTAGAGAAATAAAATAGATAAAAAAGACCTATATGTATGATTTTGCCGTATGGTATATTGGCGTATGAAGTTTTCATTTGGAGTGTTTGCTTGCTTTTGTTGACTCCCGAGGCAGCCTTATAAGTGCCGTTGAAGAGAGTATATCGTGAAGCGTGCGATGTGATTTGAGAAAAAACATACTCATCCACCCAAATGTAATCAGACTAAATATACTCAAAAGCTGCCTCAAAACTATGACTGCAAAAGAGGGCTTTTTTTGGGTTTTTATGCTGATTAGTGCCAGATCATACGCCTTCATCCCCGGAGTTTGTCCCAATTTGCTACGACTCAAAAATATAATCTGAACTACCACAAGCGGTATCAATATATATATCCATCCTAGCATTTTGTGCTCAGCAAAACCCTCTCTGCCGCTAAACACGGCATAAAAAACAATATACATTATAGGCATAGTGAGCAAAAAGCTATCTGTGATAAAGGCTTTGATCCTCTCTGCTATCGCAGCGTTAGATATGGTTTGGACTTTTTTGTTTTTGTTTTGCTCTTTTTTGATCCTGCCTTGCTTGATATCTCTAAATCTCTGTTTTGCCATGGCCTTAGATACCCGCACTCATAGTAAATATCGGTAGCATCATAGCCACAACAAT
>CAZVPN010000138.1:1847-3049 GCA_964628135.1 uncultured Campylobacterales bacterium | reverse complement strand
TCTATCACCGGTGCTAATGGTGTGGCATTTGCCAACTCACCACTGCCCAAAAATATCTGCCTAATGAGCGGAGCACCAAGTCCAAATACAAAACCATATGAGAGCACAAAAGCTACCGCAAAGGCGATCACTATGACGATCATCGTCTCATAGAGTTTGAATTTGAGTAGATCCGATATCTTCCACCCCATTGCTCTGAGCAATCCTATCTGTCGCCTTTCGCTCGAATATAGTGTCGAATATCTCTGATAAAGTATCAATGCAAAGGTAGCAAGTGTGATCAAAAATAGTATCAAAAAGTATCCACCCTTGTAGTTGTAGAGATTTTCATACCCCTTTTGCACCTCTTTTTTGCTCACGATTCTTAGATCATAATATAGAGCACTGATCTTGTCGGAGATATTGCTCCACTCATCATCATTTGGGACATTGAGAGCAATATCGCTTGCCATATCCTCTGGCACCCCAAGTATCTCTCTGGCAAGCTCGATAGGCATAATAATCATATTGCTTGAGAGTAATTCACTGCTTTGGGGTAGGACTTTGGCTATTTTGACCTTTTTGAACTCACCTTTTGGGGTTAAGAAATTGTATGTGTCACTATAAAAGTGTGATTTGAGATACCTCATCACACCATCGCCTACGATCATCTGATCACTTGATAGGAAGTTTTTGAGGTCTGTTTTGGATATGAGCTTGGCAAGTGCTTTGTGACTCTGCTCATCCAAAAAATCCACCCCCATGATTAGCACCGGTGCACGCTTGGGCTCAAAGAAGTATCTACCATAGACTCTTGGCGTGATGCTACTGACTCCGTGGATATCCATAATCCTATCTGCCCACTCAAGCGGCAAATCGATCCTCTCTCCTGCACGCACTCTTTGGACAATAAAATCAGGCTGAGCCTTAAGAGCACCCAAAAGTGAGTGTTTGATGGAGCTAGAGACAAAAAGGGTAGAATCAAGCAAAAACAAAATCACCACAGAGATAAAAATCACACCGATATGCTTCTTGCGTTCTTTGACAAATGACAGAAGCAAAAAGTCCCAAAATAGGCTACTTCGCATATACAAACCCCATTCTATTGATTTGACTCATCTCCGGATAGATTGGATTGGCACGCACTCTTGAGCCAAAAAGCTCCATAGCATCAGGCTCTATATAAGATGTCTCCAGTGCCGGCACCACCCCATGCACCATTT
>CAZVPN010000138.1:0-1747 GCA_964628135.1 uncultured Campylobacterales bacterium | reverse complement strand
GTGATTTGATTAAATCTAACTATCTTATCGCCACCGTGATCTTTGATGAAATTTTTGGCTGACTCTTCACTTGCAAAGGGGATGAGTTCATTGCCCATGGGACCATATAGTTTGGAGCCGATGACATAGTAGGCATCCTTGGCAGGTATAGCATCGAGCGTATAAAAGTCTGTCACATACATATGGGTGATTTGGCTACGATCATAAGGAAAATCGGCATCGAAGATATAATACTTCATCATATCCTTGACCCCGTCAAAGTAGTGCTTTTTGCCGCCTATCTCCATCATAGCTGCCCACTTGGGGTATTTGGAGACAATCATCCCACACACGGGACATTTGGCACCATGAGGCACAGAGATATGTTTGGCATTTAGTTTCATACTACCATTGCTCAGATAGTATGCCGCAGCTTCCAAATTTCTCTTTGAGAGCTTTTGGCAGGCTTTGGAGTCTGTGATTTTTTGCATCAACTGTTCAATTGTGCCTTTTGCAGATGGTAGTTTGCTTCTATCACACATAACCGAGACGACCCTCTCACCCTTTTGAGATAGCTTGATCATTTTGGTCATACTCATATCTTGAGCAAACAACACCACATCAAAAAAGAACAAAAAAACAACAAACAAATTTCTCATCATAAACCTCTAATAATATTCTAACCAATTTTCACAAAACCTACCCTAACACCTAACACCTAAACCCTAACACCTAATCCCTATTCAACAGATAAAGTCCAATCATCTGCAACGGCTTGCCTTTGATATCACCACATACTCCGCTATGTTTGATATACGCTTTTGCATCGGCTACATTGGCAAATTTTTGATCTATTGGTTTACATTTTTTGTTGTATATCTTTTCGCCCATTTTGGCTGCTTTTGCCTGACGCATCTTTTTGGCTTTGGTATCACTCTCAAAATCTCTTTGGGCTATCTTTAGAGCATCTGCATAGCTCATCACTTTGCCGCCAAATTTTTTGGCAAAATCATCAGCTGCCTTTTTGGTTCCAAAAGCATATTTGCTGATCTTTTTTGCCATTGTAGCGGGCTTTGAGCTACCTACGACATAAAAGGCTTTGTTGGCATCGATAAACTTGAGTGTAGTATTATCCACTACCTTTACATTTGTTACCTTTTTGCCACTATTCATCTCCTCTACCAAACAATACATAGAGCAAAATTGCTTCACTTTGCCATCTACGGTAGCAGCGTGATTGGTGCGATAAAACATCGGTAGAGTCATCCCGCATCTACTACAAAACATTTTGCTTTTGCCTTTTTGGAGTATCTGAGCTTTGGCAAACGGCACGGCACGGTAGTTTTTGGGCATTTTGAGATGCTTTTTCATACCTGCTCCTTCGTGCATACCCATCCCGTCTGCTTGAGCTATACCTACACCCATAGTAGCAATTGCTGCTACCGCTAATATCATTTTCAAGATTTTCATCTGTTTCTCCTTTTGTTTTAGATAGCGTATCTTATTGCAGTAGTGTTAATTTTGTGTTAAAGCAAAAATATTTAGATAAAATAGCACAAATATATTTAGGATTTAAAAGTTGGAGCACCCCAAAAAGTCACTCTCCTCGCTTGTTATGGCTATTGTTATCTATGTAGCTTTGCTAGCAGGTGTGGTATATCTGTATAGCTACAATCACAAAAGAGATATCTCCATAGCCAAACAAAATATATCCAAAGACAAAATCACATCCAAACAAGGATCTATCTCAAGCCAAAGTATAACTATA
>CAZVPN010000137.1:0-3054 GCA_964628135.1 uncultured Campylobacterales bacterium | reverse complement strand
GAAAATGGAAATCTTATATTTAATGTAGGTGACAAGATCACGGTTCTTACTTTAGGTAGAGGTAAAATTTCATATGCTGCAGCACAAAAAAAGGCAGCATTGAATGAGTTTATTAACTCATACAACCCTGACGAAGAGTATATAGTCGAAGGGACCGTCACCAAGAAAAATAAAGGTGGCTATATCGTTGATGTAGATGGTCTAGAGTTTTTCATGCCGCGAACACTCTCATACCTCAGTGCAAAAACTGATCCAATAGGCAAACAGGTCAAAGCACTCATAGTCAAAGTTGACAAAGAGAGCAGCTCTGTAGTTGTATCCAGAAAAGAGCTTATCGAAAGAGAGAGAAGCAAGAGTCAAGAGATAGTTGACAAGTTGCTTGCAGACAAAACTCCGGTAGCCGGCATTATCAAAAAGATCACAAGTTATGGTATGTTTGTAGATGTAGGCGGAATAGATGGTCTTGTTCATTACTCCCAGATATCTCACAAAGGACCGGTAAATCCTTCTAAATACTTCTCTGAAGGCGATGAAGTCAATGTAGTTGCAATTGACTACGATAAGAAGAAAAGGCATCTCTCACTATCTATCAAGGATGCAGCCAACGATCCTTGGGAAAATATAGATGATATACTTGGTGTTGGAGATACGGTTACTGTTATAGTTAGCAACATAGAGCCATATGGTGCTTTTGTTGATCTTGGCGAAGACCTAGAAGCATTCCTTCATGTTTCGGAAATATCATGGGACAAAAATGTCAAACATCCAAAGGATTATCTGACTGTCGGTGAAGAGATTAATGTAGATATCATTGAGATAGACAAAGAGAAGAGACGACTCAGAGTAAGCCTCAAAAACCTTATGCCAAAACCAATGGAATCCTTCTCTTCCAAATATAAAGCCGGCGATGTTGTAAATGGAGTTGTTACCTCTATTACCGACTTTGGTGCCTTTGTCAAGATTGACAGTGTAGAAGGTCTGCTTCACAATCAGGAGATCTCTTGGGACAAGAGTGTCAATGCAAAAGATCTACTTAAAGCAGGTGATGAAGTAGAGGTAAAAATAATCAAGATAGATTCAGATGCCGGCAAAATATCACTCAGCAAAAAAGCCCTTGAGGATTCACCAATAGAGTCATTTGCCCAAAAACACAAAACAGGTGACATTGTTACTGGAACAGTCAAAGACAAAAAAGATTTTGGTGTCTTTGTGGCACTTGACAGCAACATAGATGCTCTCATCAGGACAGAGGATCTGTATCCGCTAAAAGCTGATGAGATAGAAAAAGATCAAGAGATCAAAGCCGTAATAAGCTTCATAGATACAAAAAACGGCAAAATCAGACTATCTGTCAAGCGTCTTGAAAAACAAGAGGAGAGAGAGGCACTAAACTCACTTAACGGTGACCAAGACGACAGTATGACTCTTGGCGACCTGATCAAAGATAAACTCAAGTAAGAAGAGAAAAATGACTATAGTCGTATGTGACCATATACACCAAACGGGACTCGATATCCTCTCTACTGACCCAGATATCGAAATGATAAATGCAGCAGATGAGGATAAGGATGTTCTGCTAGAAAAATATATCCCACTTGCAGATGTAGCGATCACCAGAAGTTCCACTGCTGTCAATGAGAAGTTTTTAGCACGAGCAAAAAAACTCAAAGCAATAGTCAGAGCTGGCGTTGGCGTAGACAATGTAGATATAGAGGGATGCAGCAAGCTCGGCATAGTAGTAATGAATGTCCCTACCGCCAATACCATAGCAGCAGTAGAGCTTACAATGACACATATGCTAAGCTGTGCGAGACAATTCCCATACGCACACAACAACCTCAAGCAAGATCGTGTTTGGAGACGCCAAGATTGGTATGGCACAGAGCTCAAAGACAAAAAGCTGGGCATCATCGGCTTTGGAAATATAGGCTCTAGAGTAGGCATCAGAGCCAAAGCTTTTGATATGGATGTCATCACATACGATCCATACATAGACCCTGCCAAAGCTACCGATTTGGATATCAACTACACTACCGATTTCAATGATATTTTATCTTGTGATATCATCACTATCCATACACCCAAAAATGAAGAGACCATTAATATGATCACCTCAAAAGAGATATCAAAGATGAAAGATGGAGTCATCTTGATCAACTGTGCCAGAGGCGGTCTATACAACGAAAAAGATCTATATGACGCTCTCAAGAGCGGCAAGGTAGCGATGGCTGGTATTGATGTATTTGACAAAGAGCCTGCTATCGACAATCCTTTGCTTGATTTAGACAATATCACAGTCACTCCTCACCTTGGAGCCAACACCAAAGAGTCACAGAGAAACATAGCTATCCAATCAGCAGAAAATGCCATATCAGCAGCCAAAGGCATAGCCTATCCAAATGCACTAAACCTGCCTATCAAAGAGAGCGAATTGCCTGATTTTGTTAGACCATATCTAGAGCTATCCCAAAAGATAGGTCACTTAGGTGCACAGCTGACCAAAAGTGGAATCAAATCTATGAAATTCACAGCCTCAGGCAAGGTAGCTGATTATGTCCAATCTCTATCTACCTTCACGCTTGTAGGGGCACTCAAAGAGTCTCTTGGTGAGCAGGTCAATTATGTCAACGCTGAGCATGTCGCCAGAGAAAGGGGTGTCTCGGTAGAGAGCAAATCTACGACTTCAGAGACGGGATTCAAAAACATCATCACAGTCAAGCTCACCACCCAAAACGGCACCATTATGAGTATCAGCGGCACAGTGATGGGCGAAGATGCCCAGAGGATAGTCGATATAGACGGATATAGCTTGGAGCTAGAGCCAAAAGGCAACCTAATCCTATTCAAAAACAACGACGAACCGGGTGTCATCGGTGATGTAGGACGCATCATAGCGGAACACAACATCAACATCTCAGACTTCAGACTAGGCAGAGACAACAACTCCCAAGCACTAGCAGTAGTCAGAGTAGACGCCAACATCCCAAAACAACTCCTATCAGACCTAGAATCCCTAAAAGCCTGCATAAGCGTCCGAGCCGCCTCTTTGTAGGC
>CAZVPN010000136.1:0-3120 GCA_964628135.1 uncultured Campylobacterales bacterium | reverse complement strand
ACTGGCTGAGTAGGCTAAGTGAGGTCTAAATGTCATAATCGATCAACCTTTTTGTATAAAGATATATCATTGTTCATCTCAATCATAATGAAACCGACACTGTGCAACTATAATCAAATCATCCAACACTTTATAGACCAATCTATGCTCCGAAGTGATGCGTCGTGATAGATAACCGCTATAGTTTTCCTTTAGTCTTTCGGGTTTGCCTATGCCGTCTTTATCATACGGGTTTCTTTTGATATCTGCAAGTAAAAGATTGATTCTTTTGAGTATTTTCTTGTCGTTTTGTATCCAATACTGATAATCCTCCCAACCTCTATCGGCAAATCCTACGATCATACATCAATCTCTTTGGTGATGAAATTGCCCTGCTCTATCTGTGCTATGGCATCATCCAATCTCTCTCTATTTTTTTTGGAAGAGAGCAGATATAGTGTCTCCTTCATAGCATTATACTCATCGTATGAAAGAAGCACTGCTGTTTTGTTATCTTTGGTGCTTATCATATACTCATCAAAATCTTCACAAACTTTATTTATGAGAGTTCTTAAATTGTTTCTGGCATTTGAATAGACAATAGCTTGCACAAAATACTCCTTGTATGTTTGTAGTCATTGTAGCATAGTTGACAAGATATTGTCAAGGATTAATCCTCTAAACTTTTTGTTGGTTATGGCAATTTTAGTCATATCCTCCTCTGCCGCACATCAATGCATACTCGCAATATCTACAAGGCTGAAGCGATTCACTCTTTGTTGCTATGAAGCTTTTGGTTGCTTTTAGGTTATCTAGCACTTTGTGAAGTTGCTCGTTTTTTTCGTCCAGAAGTTTTATCTCTTCTATCGCTCCATCTTCGAGTATTTTCAAAAATGCAAAATTTATATTTTGATACCTGTCCCCCAATAGATGAGCGTATATACTCATCTGAAACTCTGTCAGTGTGTCTAGGTTTTTGCTCTTTTGAGCATCTTTGGTGCTGCCGCTTTTGTAGTCTATCACGAGTGTTTTTGAGCCGTTTTGATCTATTCTGTCTATGCGTCCTTTGAAGTTAAGACCATCTATCTTGGAGATAAACTCCCTCTCTTTTTCTATCACTCTCCAGCCCGATTTGAAGTGCTGAGCCTGTGCTTTTGCGTAGCCTTTTAGTTTGTCGCTCCATAGCATCTTTTGGTATCTCATCTTGATACTACTATCTTCGCCCAATAACCTATCCATCAATATGGATATCTCTTTTTCTATCTCTTCACTGCTACTATAGCTGTCTCTATCTTGATGCAAAAGCTCCAAAAGCCTGTGCAAAAATGCACCCTCATTTATCTCATCATCATCTTTGGCTGGAATCTTTTGGATATATCTATAATAATATTTTCGTTTGCACTCTAAATAAGTCTTGAGTCTGCTTGCCGACCAGGTGATAGCTTTGGCATCAAAATCATCTATCACGGGATCCTTTGAGAGTGTGATTTGAGATGGCTGATCATACAAAATATTTGTCTGAATCGCCACTTCGCTTGCATCAGGCAAACCCAATTCATACAAAAATTTTGAGGGTAGTTTATTGTCCGATGTGCTATATATGATTACAGATTTTTTGGACTGCTCAAGCAGACGCTTATAATACTGCTTTTGTAGCGACTCCCTGTCTGATCTTGTAGGCAAACCTGCAAAGGCTCTGACTTGAGAATTTAGAAATTGATCTTTGGCTGAACTTGCCGGCACTATACCCTCATTGAAATCCACAATCACCACTCCATCAAATGCCACACCTCTAGTCTCAAGCACACCCATTACAGTGATCTTGCCACCCCTGACATCATCTATGCTAATCTCATCAAGCTTTTTTAGCCAGATAAATAGCCACTCTTTGAGAGTGATAGTATCATCTGAAAAGACGCTCTCAAACTCATCTTTGGCTGCTTGAATCTCGTCTCTGTCATCCAGTAAACCCATATCATCTACAAATAAAAAGAAATCTTTGATAGTGATACTCTTTTGACTATCATATCTTTGGAGCTCTTGTAGAGAGATTCCATATCTTTGAAGCTTCTCTATTTGTGATGGATCAAAACTCTGCCAATATCTATATATCGCCTCTAAAGATTTGTATTTGGGCTCGTTGTGATAATCATATCCCATCGCATAGTTTAGATTGTGTTGAGCATCAAAAAGCATAAACTGCTCCTTGAAGCTCTCATCAGGAAGTATCAGCACGATATCTTGGGGTGCGATGCCTGATTTTGTCATCTCTTCTATTTGAGCAAATGCCAAAGCTATCTGCTCTGTTCTTTCGTTGACACTATAGACTTTGGCATCGATAGTATCGCTATTTTGTATAGATGATAAAACCTTTTGATCAGATAGACTAAATGTAGTATGAAGATTGTTGCCAAGCTCTATGCCTATCTCTTTGAATCTCTCTTGCATTTTTGTGTTAAATCTGCTGGTGGTGTAGTGGATGATTAGTTTGGTTTTTTTGCTTATCTCTTGCAAAATAGCTATCTCAAAGCGACTCAAATACCCCTCCAAATATATCTCTATCTGATCATAGTTTGATATAAATCCCTCATTAATCTTGTAATATAGCGGGATAAATGCTTTGTCGCTAAGTGCTTTGGCTTGCAGGATATTGCGGTAATTATCAAAAAGTCTCTTTAGTATCTGCAAGTGTTGGGCAAACTCTGCATATGCATCTGCTCTAGAGAGCTGCTCAAAGCTGATATCCTCTGCCGTAAGCTCTTCAAAAAATCTAAATATCGAATCGCTTCTAGTGAAAAATTTGATGATATCTCTATCAAATTTGAGTTGGCTAAAATCATCAAATGAGGCTGCATCTTTCAAAAACAATATTCGCTTGAGAGGATCTACTTTCACTCTATCAGGTAGCAAAATAGCTCTTTGTTCAAACTCTCCCATACTCATCAAAGATGGAACAAAGCCTTGAGTGCCTGCAAACTCATCTCTTTTGTTTCTGAGTGCTCTTGTGGTTGGATATATAAGCAGTTTTTTCATTTGTCAATTATAGCATAATGAGAGCGGTTGTAGTATTATTGGCAAGAGCAGTCTGCTCTATACCTATTTTGCGTCTGGTTGGAGATATGCTTCACTATCCATATATCT
>CAZVPN010000135.1:0-3138 GCA_964628135.1 uncultured Campylobacterales bacterium | reverse complement strand
GGAGAGCTCAGAACACTCTTTAGAAGTATATATGAAAAGCGCAATTTTGCCCGTATGGGGATAGATATGTCGCCATTTGCCGCAAACTACCTTTATGATCTATATTCACTTTATCAAAACTCATCTTTGGATAGTTTTGACGAGTGGCTTTTGGAGCGTTATCCCGATCATGATCTACTCATGGATGCCTATCTGGATATTTGCCAAGAGTATGAGGAGACCAAGGCAGAGTATGGCTTCTTGTCATTCAATGATCTACTGCTGCACACCAAAAAGAATATAGACAATGTTGCGCCGCACTTTCATGAGATATTGGTAGATGAATACCAAGACACCAACACTCTGCAGGGGGCACTGATCGATAGTTTAAAATATGATTCGCTATTTTGTGTGGGTGATTACGACCAGAGTATCTATGCTTTCAATGGAGCCAATATAGAAAATATCTCTACCTTCACCAAGAGATATCCCGATGCACAAGTATTTACACTGAGCAAAAACTACAGATCCACCGCACCAATATTATCGCTAGCCAACAGGGTCATAGAGAGAAATGAGAGGATATATCCAAAAAGCTTGGAGGTTGTCCGAGATGAGAGGGGCAGTGCTCCCAAATTGATGGTGTATGATGAGCTGTTTATACAGTATCAATCTATCGCACAACAGATCAGGCAGAGTCAATTTGGCGGTGATGATATAGCGGTAATTTTTAGAAATAACGCCTCTGCCGATGGAGTAGAGGCTAGTCTAAGAGAGCTTAGAATCTCTTGTCGTAGAAAAGGGGGCAATAGCTTTTTTGAAGCAAAGGAGGTTAAGTTTTTGCTCGATTTTATGGCACTTCTTGCCAATCCAAAGGATATGATGGCTTTTATTCATATTTTTGAATATGGACATACCATCGGGGCAGCACTTGCCAAGGAGATATTTCAATCTCTTGTGCATTTTGGAGATGGTGATTTGTTTGACGGGGTGCTTCATCCAAGCGTATATGATCTACCCAAACTAAACTCCAACAAAAATAGTCAATTGGGACTTTTTGACGATGATTTGGAGATTGGCTCGATCAGTAGATTTAAAGATATGATGATGGATGAAAAGATCAGATCTCATCCAATATTAAAACATCCCAAGCTCACTAGAGATGGTTTGAAGTTTTTTATCTCGTTTTATGATCTCTACAAGCGATCAACTCGTTCAAACTCTCCGACAACCATACTCAAAAATGCTATAGAATCAGATCTTTATGGAAGCATTGTAGATCAGTTATCCACCCAGAGAGCTCGCCTAAAAACAGGAGAAATAGACAAGGACAAAAAAGAGCAGGCAAAAGAGCGAATAGAGCGAAAAGCAAGACTTTTGATGGATCTATCCAAACACTACAAAGATATCAATAGATTTGTAAATGCGATGATATTGGGCGGTGGAGAGCTCAGTGAAGGTGAGGGGGTCAATCTGCTGACTGTGCATGCATCAAAGGGGCTTGAGTTTAGAGAGGTGTATGTGATAGATTTGATGGATGGCAGATTTCCAAACCACAAGCTGATGAATCAAAGCGGCGGCAACATAGAGGAGGAGAGGCGACTATTTTATGTAGCAGTCACTAGAGCCAAAGATAGCCTGATACTCTCATATGCCAAGTATGATAGAGTCAAAAAGATAGATTTTAAGCCATCACCGTTTTTGTTTGAGGCTGGATTGTTGAAATAGTTTTGCTATAATGTCGCATCTTGAAAATGGAGATACGAATGCCAAAGAAACTTTTGATCCTAGCAGCTACTACTTTGACTCTATTTGCCAAATTTAGTGCAACGCCGAGTATGCAGTGTGAAGCCTATAACAATATGCGTCATACAAAAAACACACACCATATCACCCTTGATACCTCAAAAAAATATACTGTTATTAAGAAGCATAAGGGGCAGTTTTTGGTGCTGATACCGGGTGAGAGTATAGCCCAAAGATGGGTGGATCCAAGCTGCTTTTCAAAAAATACAAAAAGCCACACAAACACCAATATATCGAAACATACTAATAAATATAAAACTTCAATATTT
Source organism: uncultured Campylobacterales bacterium (assembly GCA_964628135.1). Taxonomy (GTDB): domain Bacteria; phylum Campylobacterota; class Campylobacteria; order Campylobacterales; family Sulfurovaceae; genus JAAXPZ01. The sequence goes on along the minus strand of CAZVPN010000135.1, from coordinate 1,084 downwards.
AATAATAAAAACAACAAAAATCAAACCCTGCTTGTCTTGAGTTGGCAGAATGCTTTTTGTCAAATGCATCGTCGTGTAACAGAGTGCAAAAGGTTTGACAGATCAGACAAAGGTCATCTGACACTGCATGGATTGTGGCCACAACCTAGAAGCAATCAATACTGCAAAGTGCCACACAAGCTTGTTGCCAAAGATAAGCATCATCAATGGAGGGCATTGCCAAATATCGATATAGAGCCGCAGACTCTTGAGCTGATGGATAGATATATGCCTGGATATGTATCAAGACTGCACAAGCATGAGTGGATCAAACACGGCACATGCTACGGCAAGAGTGCCGATGGATATTTCCACGATGCACTTACGCTTGCCAAGGAGGTTGATAACTCGGCTGTCGGTGACTTGATGCGTAAAAATGTAGGCAAAAAGCTGACTCTATCTCAAATCAAAGCCGCATTTGATAGGGCATTTGGCAAGGGTGCCGGTGAGCATGTAGCCATATCTTGCAGTGGTGGGCTCATCACTGAGATCAAAGTGGCACTTAGCGGGCATGCAGATGAGATAAAAGATCTGATCTTCAAGGGATCCCATCCAAAAAGCAGATGCCGACAAGGCAAAGTAGATAGAACGGGATACTAACAAATCACAATAAGGAGAAAATATGCAAAATATAACAATATGGCACAACCCAAGATGCTCCAAATCCAGAGCAGGGCTAGCTTATCTGCAAGATAAAGGTATAGAGCCAAATGTAGTCAAATACTTGGACAACCCACCATCACCAGATGAACTCAAAGACATATTGTCAAAACTAGGTATGAGTGCAGGGGAGTTGATACGCACCAAAGAGGCTATTTATAAGGAGCTTGGGCTTAAAGGGGTAGATGATGAAGAGGCTTTGATAGAGGCAATGTGCCAAAATCCAAAGCTCATAGAGCGACCGATAGTCATCAACGCCAACAAAGCAGTAGTAGCACGACCGGCAGAGAAGATAGAGGAGATTTTGTAGCCTTGGCTACTCCTCCAATCTCTGTTTTACCAACTCATTCACAACTTTAGGATTAGCCTTGCCACCTGTGGCTTT
>CAZVPN010000134.1:0-3163 GCA_964628135.1 uncultured Campylobacterales bacterium | reverse complement strand
TCGATATCCATCCGGGAGCTCAAATAGGTCGTAGAGTTTTTATAGATCATGCTACTGGTGTGGTTATCGGTGAGACTACGGTTATTGGCAATTATGTCTTGATTTATCAGCAAGTAACATTAGGTGGAGTAAGCCTATCTAAAGGCAAAAGACACCCTACGGTGTGTGATGGCGTAATCATAGGTGCTGGTGCAAAGGTGCTTGGTAATATTACTATAGGCAAAGATGCCAAGATAGGAGCCAACTCGGTAGTGGTGAGCAATGTCGATCCTGAATGCACGGCAGTGGGTGTGCCTGCTCGCATCACCAAGAGAATGGATGGCAAAAAACCTTTGAGCCACAATATCATACCTGATATCAACAAAGAGCTATTTATGTATCTACTCAAGAGAATTGCAGTGTTAGAGCACACGATCCAAAGTGGTGATCTGGATACTATGTATAAAAAAGATGATGAGCTAGAAGAGATCTATAAGGCATTTTTGAACTCTATGGAGAAATAAAGTGCGATGTTTTGGTTGTAATAGATTATCTCTTGAGCCATTGTGTGCTGAGTGCACCACCAAATTTTTGAGCCCAAATATCACCAAGAGAAAAGCAGGTTCACTAGAGGTGATTAGCCTATTTGGATACAAGGATATTTCCCGTTTGCTACTTAGCAAGCATACTCCATTGGGATTTAGGCTCTATAAGTATATCTCCAAAGTAGTGCTCAAGCCATTTTTGCAAGAGTTTGCCTCAAATATAGATGAGCCTGTATCGTTAATTGCCATAGATGAGAGAGTGGGCAAGAGTGGATATAGCCACACGGCTATAATGAGGCACTATGCACAAAACGACAAGATAGTGCCTCAATATGCCAAGCTAATTGCTACTAATAATATCTCATATGCGGGTAAGAGTTTGCAGTATCGTCTGGATCATCCAAGGGAGTTTGAGTATAGAGGAAAAAGCGATATAGAAGCGATACTGATAGATGACATTATAACCACCGGCACAACATTAAATCAAGCACAAATAGCACTCTCAAGTTATGGCGTAGAGGTGCTGTTTGCCGTGACTTTGGCTGATGCAAGAGTTTAATGATAGTTTTTGATATAATTTCTAAAGTTACACAAGGTGCATATATGTATAAAAAAGCTTACAAACTTAACGATATTAGCAAAATTCTTACCTATGTGCCGCCAATTGTTTTTTTGGTTATTTATTTTATCTCCATAGCTGCATTGTGGGGAGTCGAAAAGTATAGAGAAAAAAGCCAAATAGAGATATACAAACAGCAACAAAAAATCATCCAACAAGAGTATATCAATAAATACATAGTATCGGTAGAAAAAAATGTCAACAAAAGTATCGAAAAAGTAGAAAATAGGCTAAGAGCCACAGCTGAGTATCTAAAGGGACTCACAGATGGCACTACGGATATTTTAGATAGAGAAAAATTGATTCAAAAAATCAAAGAGTTAGAGAGCCAAAGGCAGATTCGTGTTTTGCTTTTCGATGATAGATTAAACATTTGGTATGGTAACAGCACCATAGAGTATATAATTAAGACAATCCTAAAAGGCAAAAGATCAAAAAAAGAGATTTTGCAATATATGTTAGCAAGTGGCAATAAAAATACTCTAAAGTGGCAGGATACAAAAAATAGGCGTATCCAATTGAGTTATTTTGAATACAATAAAAATAGACATTTGCATATCGGTGTATTTTCATATACTGATAAGTTTAGAAATTTGACCACCACTGCATATATAAATGCAATAGCTAGTGCAATCTATAATCCACAAGGCTACTATTTTTGGCTATATGATGCAGATAGAAAAAAGGTATATAATGTAGCAAATATGATGGAGTGGAAAGATATAAGCTATATGCCCGCAGGAGCTTCATTGGTGCCTATAGGTCAATACAATTTATCCATAGGAATTACGCCAACAAACGGCGTTTTGTTTTCAAATGACAACAAAACTATATTTGACATAAAGAGTAATTTGAAAAAAAGAAGAGATGTTCTTGCATTGTTGATGACAATCGCTTTGATAGTAATGCTTCTGTTTTCATTTTTATTTTCAAAAGTCATCAAATCAATTTTTGCAAATTATGAACGCAGAGAGAAGAAAAAAAATAGACAAATATCAAAACTAAAAGAGAGATATGAGTTGGCCGTCATTGCATCAAATGATGGATTGTGGGATGTAAATTTCAAAACAAACTACACCTATTTTTCACAGAAGTGGTATGATATGCTAGGATATACCTCTGAAGATATCAAATGCTATAGTGACTGGATAGGCTTGATACATCCAGATGACAAAAATAGAGTGCTAAATAAAATACAAGAGCACACACTAAACAAACACAATGAGCATCTAATAAGCGAATATCGACTTCGAAAAAAAGATGGAGAGTATATTTGGGTATTGGGTAGAGGCAAAGTATTTGTGGATGATGATGGGACTCCAACAAGACTATCAATGATGAGTATCGATATCAATGATAAAAAAATGGCAGATGAAAAGATGCAGGAGCTTGTCGCCAAAGAGGTTGCCAAAAATGAGCAAAAACGAAAAATGCTAATCCAACAAAACAAAATGGCTGCAATGGGTGAGATGATAGGTGCTATTGCTCATCAATGGAGGCAGCCACTCAATAATATCTCTTTGATATTGCATTTTGTCAGAGACAATGCTAAAGATCCAGAATTTGTAAAAAACAAAATGGATGATTTTGTAGAGCGTGCCAAGATTCAGATTGAGTATATGTCTCATACGATTGATGATTTTAGAGATTTTTATAGACCCAGCAAAGCCAAAGCTACATTTTGTGTAAATGATGCAATCAAAAGCACTCTCGCAATAGTGGGCACACAAATTGAAAAGAACAAGATAGATGTGAGTATAAGTGGGGATAAGCTTATGGTGCATGGGCATGAGAATGAATTTAAGCAGGCAATATTAAATATAATCTCCAATGCACAAGATGCCATATTATCTCAAAAGTCCATAAAAGGAAATTTTCAAGGAAAAATAGATATAACTATACAAAAAGATAGCGTCAAAATTTACAATAATGGTGGAATTGCGACGAGTGAGGTGCTTGATAGAATGTTTGAGCCATACTATACGACAAAATTTGAAGACAAAGGCACAGGCATAGGGCT
>CAZVPN010000133.1:0-3172 GCA_964628135.1 uncultured Campylobacterales bacterium | reverse complement strand
CCATTGTTGTTAGGGTAGTTGCCATATGCATTATCGTTCTTGACCCTTATTTTTATACCGGTTGCCGTATTGGGGCCATTATGCCCCTCTACGGCAATCCCTCCACCACGGCAAGCTGGATCCGGATTGGCTGCCGAGTCATTACAGTTCCCTGTGTCTCGACCCCTGAGTTTTATATCAAATCCTCCACCAAAATTGCCCTCGCTATAGACAACATTAGATGCACCTCCAGCCTGTATGTAGGCTTTGCTTGGTTTGATCATATAGACATCATCAGTTCCCGTATAGTTAAGGGCTGTGGGATCAGTCTGATTATACCTATCCAAATCAAATGCTGAAAAGACTATCCTATCTACTGGCAAAGGTGTAGTCGTGCCCTTCTTGACTATAGTCACCTGCAGATCCATAAACGCTGCTTTGTCTGCATCGCTTCCGGATCCAGATACACCAGACCTGTCACGAAGTCTAGTATCCAAAATGCCGCTATCGACACTTATGCAGTCTCCGTAACTTTGGTCTACAAGTGGGTATTCGTTGTCTATATCGGTGATCGTCAATAAAATATCAAATGCCTGACCATTGTATGAAGACGTTGTACCCAGCCTGTAGGTATCCCCCATATTACAGGTAGACAGATCTCCATCACCATTGATTTTGCTTATACTTCCATCAAGCTCAATATTGACAGCGTTAAGTGTCGTCGAGAAAAAGAATGAAGCAATAAAAATCGCTAAAAGTCTCAATAACAGTTTTGTTGTGTTCATAAGTGTAACCCCTCTTTTGTTTGTTACTTTTAAGTATCTTTTTTGAAAAATTTTAAAAGATACTCACAGCCTCTCATCCCCGATTTTTGTAATCGGATCTGACCTAAAAAGTATACAAATATGCATAATTGCAATATTGGTTTGCGTTGATTATATCAAAAAATTGTCAAAAAATACTGAATTTTTGTCAAAATATATTAAACAATATCAAAATGTATTATTTTTTAATATTTTTTAGTATATATCCTGTTTTGCTTTGTGAGTGCAGAGGAAGTGTGGGGAGCAATTTTCTAATGGAGTAGACAAGCGTCCTTAGGGCTGAGTCTGCCTTGGTGTCCTGTCCCCAAATTTCTAAAATCAAAGTTTCATAATCTACTATCTGATTAAAATTTTTTGCTAAAACATATATCAGTTTATTTTGATTATTTGTCAGTTTGACTAATTTGCCTGATTTGAAAAGCTGTTCATCTATTAGGGAGTATTTATACTCATCGTTGATATAAATTTCATTTTCGTTTGAGTTATTGTCAGTTTCAACTTTATTGATTTTTGACAAACTCATTTTGTATGCTATTTTGATAGCTATCAAAACCTCTTTGGCACCAAAAGGTTTGCTGATAAACCCATAAGGAGATAGCTCAAGCAACTCATCTACCGTATCCTCATCATCATGTGCAGTAATAAAGACAATCGGAATATCATACTTCTCAAGTATCTTTCTTGATAATTGTATCCCATCTACTGCACCATTTATATTGATATCCATCAAAATCATATCATATGAATTGCTATAAATATCATCCAAGGCATCACTGGCATTATCTACACAAGATATCTCAACACCCTCTTGAGAGAGTATATCATTGAGCATCCTTTGGGTAATCGCTTCATCCTCTACTACCAATATCTTCTCAGGCAGAGACATTTATACCTCCTCGATATCAAAGTAAATTCGTATAACAGTGCCATACTCTCCATTGATATACAACTTCGAATTTGGCAAAGATTTGGATAGATCCTCTATCAGTGTCATTCCAAGTGAACTATAGCTTTTGCTAGTATCAAAACCTTTTCCATTGTCTTTGATAATCAACAAAGATCTATCGCCCATATCCTCTAGCAATACATCAATTTTGCCTTCGTCACTATCAAAAGCATGCTCTATTGAGTTGCTTACTGCTTCATTGACTATGAGCCCCAAGTTCATAGCTATCTTCATATTGACTGTTTTTGGCATTATATCAAAATTTATCTCGTGCATCGTATAAGCTTTGAGGCTATTTATGATCTCGCTAAGGTATGGTTTGATCTCTATATATCCAAACTTTTTATTTGTATATAGGTTTTTGTGCATTATGCTCATAGCTTTTAGTCTATCTATATGTGTTTCAAACATTTTTTTGTATTTGGGATCATCAATCTTGTATGCTTGAGATTGCAGCAAGCCCATGACAACCTGAAGATTATTTTTGGTTCTATGGTGAACCTCTTTTAGGAGTATTTTATTCTCCTCTAAGGCTCTATCCATTCTCTCTTCATAAGATGATCTTTCACGCTCTATGATATAGAGCATATATGTAATCACAATAAAACCTAACAGTATCTGAGACAATATCTCCCAATCATAAATCAATTCAATATTGTATAGATAAGATAAAACCGCAAGAGTTGCCAACACGGTAAACATATATGTATTCCACCTAATACCATCTTTGAGTCCAAGAAAATAAAATACAAAAACAGGAAGAGTGGCAAGCCAAAACAGAGACAATTCAGGATGCTTGCCATGCAACACAAAAGACATAGAGATCATAAATGTGCTAGCACCTATAAGTAAATATGCTATATGGCGGATATTGATATAATGTGGAAAAGTAAGATATCCAAGTGTCATTGTAAGCACCATAACTACATCTACACTTAGTGCACCGTAATAGCCTTGCTGCAAATTTTCATATGCATAAAGAAGCATTATAAACGACCCAAAGATAATAAACATATTTAAAAGTGTGGCCCTGAGTCTATCTCTACTGCCCTCTTTGAAATATTTACCTTTGAGTATCTCTGATTCAAGAAATTTGAGCACTAATTTTATCCCCTTAGATTGCAATTGAATAGCAAATTGATACCATTTTATCACATTTTATTTTATTTTTTCAAATATGACATAGCTGTGGCTATAATATCGTCATCATCCTTGCTTGTAGAGCTCAAAACCAATCTCTCTTTGTTGGTGTCTGAAAATTCTATAAATACTTTATCGTTATATGATGAGATTTTTGAAATACCCTTCTCTTTTGCCATTACTTTCATAGCCATTATCTCTATAAACTGCATCGTTGCGGTATCTAGCTTGCCAAATCTATCCTCTATCTCTGAGCTGATCTCATAAACTTCACCGACACTCT
>CAZVPN010000132.1:0-3231 GCA_964628135.1 uncultured Campylobacterales bacterium | reverse complement strand
CGGTGGTGTATGGGTTGAATCTGGCTGGGATGCTATCGGTTGGCAAGTTCACAAAGAGAATAAAGATATCGATTTTGTGTGCCCAAAAAGTGGTGCTCTCGGCTGGATAGATACTTTTGCTATTCCTGCTAAATCAAAAAATGTAGAGGGTGCTTACAAATGGATTAATTTCATACTAAAGCCTGAAAATGCTGCTTATGTAACAAATGAGAGTAGTTATATGACTGTTTCAAAAGATGCTCCTCAATTTTTCAAGCCTGAGATCAAGGAGAATTTTAATAGATCATACTCAAAAGCTGACCTTGATAATATCAAATGGTATCCGGCACTTCCTGAAGGCTTCGCGTCTATAGAGGCAAAAGCTCTTGAAAGAATAAAAGCCGCTGAGTAATCTGTATGTCTTCTTAAGGTTTTTTCCTTAAGAAGATGATCTATTATTGTATCAAGTAAATATTTTTTGAAATATCTATAAAAATATTTATTTGCTACGGTAATAATTTGCATCGAAAAATAAAGGAAATTGATGAGTCATATATTAAAGTTGAAGGGTGTGTCAAAATATTTTGGTGATTTTATAGCAGCAAAAGATATAAATTTGTCAGTAAGAGAGGGAGAATTTATATCTATTCTTGGACCATCTGGCTGTGGCAAGACTACACTTTTGAGAATGATTGCCGGTTTTCTTGAAGAGAGTGAAGGTGATATAATTATTCACGGCAAAAGTATGAAAGGAGTATCTCCGGAAAATCGTCCTGTCAATATTGTTTTTCAATCGTTGGCACTATTTCCTATGATGAATGTGTATGAAAATGTAGCTTTTGGACTCAAACGCAAGAAGATAAGCAAAAGTGAAATTAAAAATAGAGTTTTGGATATGCTTCATCGTGTCGGGCTTGATGGATTTGAAAAGAAGAAAATTTCAGAACTCTCAGGTGGTCAAAAGCAACGCGTAGCAATCGCTAGAAGCTTGGTAATGAAGCCTTCTATTTTACTATTGGATGAGCCGCTAAGTGCATTGGATAGAAAGCTTAGGGAGCATATGAAAGTGGAGCTTAAAGAGCTACAAAGGGAGATTGGCACTACCTTTATATATATTACTCACGATCAATCAGAGGCTTTAGTAATGAGTGACAGGGTGGCCGTGATGAATAGAGGCATCATAGAGCAGCTAGATACACCTTACAATTTATACAATAATCCATCTACTGGTTTTGTGGCAGGATTTGTTGGGGATAATAATCGTTTTGAGGTCTCTAGTAGAGAGGGCGAACAAGTGGTGACACAAAAAGGCTGGAAAATAAGGAAACCAAATTTGGATTTTGATCCGACTGTTATGTATATTCGCCCAGAAGCTTTTATTGTTAATCCTGAAGGAGAAATTTTTGATTCTGAAATTTTTGAAGCACAGATCAATACTATTCTTTTTGATGGGGCTAACACTAAAATACTTGTAAAACCAGAAGGCAGAGATGAGATACTGATTGCATTGCCACAAAATGCTAGATTTCAATCTCTCAAAGAGGGAGACAGCGTTCAAATAGCAGTGGCATATAACAATATCAAGTGTTATAGGGAATAGTGATGAGTGGTAATAAAAAGGCATTTTATTTTTTATTTGTTCCGGTTGCATTATGGCTGTTTTTGTTGATTATCCTGCCACATATTGACCTGCTTATCAGTTCGTTTAAACCAAATAGCGGAGATGATCAATTTACGCTTGAAAACTACACGGCGTTTTTTTATGACAAAATATACTGGAGGACTTTTGCAAACACTACGCTATATGCAATTGGCGTGACATTTTTGTCATTTGTGGTGAGTTTTCCTATAGCATTCTATTTGACAAAAGTTGTTTCACCAAAAGTCTCTGGATTTCTGATGTTGCTTCTTTTGATTCCTCTTTGGGTCGGAGAATTGATTACAATTTATGGTTGGGTCATACTCCTTGGCGATAATGGCGTTATCAATGAATTTTTGAAATATATCGGTTTGATCGATAAACCCCTGCCCCTGATATACAACAACTTTAGTATGATAATCGGACTTTTGTATATGTCTATGCTCTTTATGATTATACCGATAATGAATGCTTTGGATAGTCTTGATGATGAGATGATTGAGGCTGCAAGTGATTTGGGGGCAAGCAAATGGACAATTTTTAGACGCATTGTTATTCCTCATTCAATGCCGGGGATTGTCAATGGATCTATCATCGTATTTATGCTGGTTATTGGAGATTATGTGGCTCCAGATATTTTGGGCGGCAAGAGCTCTTTGTGGTTCACTGAGCAAATTTATAGCCAATTTCTATCCACCTTCAACTGGAATCAAGGTGCAGCATTTGGTTTCTTGCTCTTGGTTATCTCATCGGCGACGATCTGGATGGCCCTTAAAATATCAGGACAAAAACTAAATAAAGTAGGGGAGCAGTAAGATGATAAGGTCTCTTCCAAATTCACCATTATATAAATATGGCTTCAGGACATATGTAACGCTCTTTTTTATATTTTTATTGTTGCCTTTGATAGCCGTATCTGTTTTGGCATTTAATGATAGTTCACTTATTACTCTGCCGTGGAAAGGTTTTACTCTGGATTGGTTTTTTGCAAACACTTCTGAGCGTTTGGGTCTTTTTAGCGATGACGACTTGTTGCAAAGCATTTGGATTAGCATTGAGACAGCTTTTTTTATGTCAATGTTTTCTACGGCCGTAGGCACTTTGGCAGCTTTGTTGTTTGAATCATTTGATTTTAAATTTAAAAATATACTTTACTTCTTTGCAATCGCGCCACTTGTGATACCAGGAGTAATCTTGGGTATATCGATACTGCTGGCATCTACATATGTCGGTGGCGTGTTAGAGGATAAGCTGGGTTGGAGTAGTGAATTTTTTAGTCCGGGTTTTTGGCTTGTTGTTCTGGGTCAATTTTCATTTGGAGCTACTTATGCTATGCTGCTGATATCTGCTAGGCTCAAAAAATTTGATCCTGCACTCGAAGAGGCAGCCTTGAGTCTCAAGGCAACACGACTCCAATCTATGTGGTATATCACTGTTCCATTTTTGAGACCGGCAATCATTAGTGCATTGGCTGTAACCTTTTTGATGAGTTTTTCAAATTTTAACACGACAATATTTTTAGTTGGTTCAGATCCAACATTGCCTGTAGATCTTTATTCGAGGATCAAGTTTAGCTCCACTCCAGTATTGAATGCAGTCTCATTTATGATAGT
>CAZVPN010000131.1:0-3234 GCA_964628135.1 uncultured Campylobacterales bacterium | reverse complement strand
CTCAAAGATGCCACAGAAATAGGCTGTCTCATGATCTCATATGAGTTTATCTCTATGCTTCTTTGGTAAAATTTTTCATACTCACTATTTATGAGCCTAGAGGCTTTTTGCAACAGCTGTGTTGCTGCACCTATAGATGATGGGCACTCTCCGTCTGTAGATATTGCTTTTATTTTGTCATTTTCTACCCCATATAGCCATAAGCCGTTATTAAAAAAGTGCTTCAGCATTGCATTGATCACCTCTGAAGCCTTTATCTTATGATGCTCCTCATTGCTAATTTCATAAGCTCTAAGCATTGCCGATGCCAAATAGAGATAATCATCAAGCAACCCCTCTACCTCAACGCCATCACCTATATATCTATAAATCTGCCCGCCCCTCATAAATCTATCCTGAATATCCACAAGTAAATCAAGAGCTATATCTTTGTAGTGGCTTTTTGCTTCGCTAGCATCCAAAAGCATCTCTACTACCATCGCATTATGAGCAAGCAGTATGTTTTGATTGCTGCCCTTGTAGCTTTTATAAAAACCATCAATCTGCATATGATTGTTTATAAACTCTATGCTATCAAGTGCTACATTTGTGTAGTCACTTTTGTCAAGCTCCTTTGCAGCTCTTAGTAGTAAATTTACACTCAGGACATTGTTGCATAGGCGTTTAGCAGTGTCAATCTCTTGACAATCTTTATCCAGACAACATTGACAAAATCCATTGTCACTTTTGTCAAGCAAAGAGCCTATCCAAAACTTCTCTATACTTGCTTTTATGATATCTGCTATTTTGCTATCTTGATCTTTTTTGTAGATATCCACTGCAAGCTCAAGCACTTGATGCCTAGGAAATTTTGGGATATCATCAAATCCTCCATTTTGATCATCATATAGCTTTATTAGCTGCTCTTTGATTATCTCTATCAAATTGCTATCTATCTTGGTTGCCGTTATCTTAGTAGGAAATGCATTGACACTGCCTATTGCCTCTTTGCCTCGCTGTAAAAAACTATCACCCGCTTGATAATATCCCTTAAGCACAAGCTCCATACTCTCTTCAAGTCCCATAATTGAGCTGCTATTGTGATATGTGGCATATCCTATATCATATAGTGGAGTTTTATCCGGAGCAAAAAATATACTCAGAGGATAGCCCCTTTTTGTATTGCTCAACTCAAACGATATCTCTTGCATATATTTGGCTATATCTGCTTGTCTATCAGCATCTATTTTTATAAATACAAATCTATCTTTTAAATCTTTTTCTATTTGGGCAAATTCATCATTTTGCATCTTATCGCAAAGCTTGCACCCATCTCTTGTGACAAAAGTCAAGATAAGCTTGTTATCTTTTGATGCTTGTTCAAATATATCCTCTTGCCAATCTTGCCAATCCATTTTATCCACCTTGATTTCCTAATACTTGTTTATAATTATTTGCTATAGTTTTACACAAATAAGCTAATAAAGAGGCAACATGAAAACAAAAAACATAATTCTTTCGATAATTTTTCTATTTACATTTGTATATGCCCAAGGTTTTGGCGCACTCAAACTACCCCAACAAAAGTTTCTTACACCCGACAAAGCCTTTGTAGTCAAAGCAACAAAACAAAAAGATCACATCAAAGTAGATATCAATCTGGCTGACAAAATCTACATCTACGCTAACAAATTGCATTTTGGTATTACCAAACCGATACAAGCCGAACTAAAACCCACACTACCAACACCACTAAAACACGGAGATACCGATATTTATAGAAGTATCACAGTCAACATTCCACTCAAGGATATAGAGCAAAAAGTCAACAAAGATTATACTCTTGATGTCCAACTGACCGGTTGTTCTGATGCCGGTATATGCTATCAGCCACAAGAGAGAAAATTTGATTTCAAATACACAGGCAAACCTGAGGGAGTCATAGCCAAAATAATCAGACTGACCAAAGAGGGCAATACCGCCAAGATAGCCAATGTGCTAGTCAAAGAGAGCCCGCTATTTATACTTGGGCTCTTTTTTATCTTTGGACTTTTGCTCTCTTTGACACCGTGTATCTTTCCTATGATACCGATTTTGTCATCCATCATAGTCTCACAAGCCAACAAAGATAGCAAACCTAGTGTAGGCAAAGCATTTTTCACCTCACTCGTATATGTCTTGGCTATGGCACTTACCTATACGATAGTCGGTCTTGTAGCGGGACTGCTCGGCACAGATATCCAAGCAGCATTTGCCAAGCCTTGGGTGATTATATTGTTTGCAGCAATGTTTGTAGCATTGGCATTCTCTCTATTTGGATACTATGAGATAGGACTACCATCCTCTTGGCAATCCAAACTCTCTGCTACAAGCGACAAAGCCCAAGGCAAAGGTATCATTGGCACTGCTATAATGGGTGCACTATCTGCTTTGATAGTAGGACCTTGCGTCGCACCTCCGCTTGGTGGGGCGATACTCTTTATCACTCAGACGGGAGATGCCCTGCTTGGCGGATTAGCACTATTTGTTATGAGTATAGGTATGGGTGTGCCTCTATTGTTGGTTGGTCTAGGTGCCGGCAAATTTATGCCAAAACCAGGTGGCTGGATGAACACGATATCACAGATTTTTGGCGTGATGATGTTGATGTTGGCTCTTTATATGCTACGAAGCCTTATATCTGACTTTACAATGATGCTTCTATCTTCACTGCTTCTTATAGGTTCAGCTATCTATATGGGCGTATTTGGTGCCAATGAGCATAGAAAGGGAGCATTTAAACTCATCACTCTTATTGCATATCTATTTTTGATATATGGAACGATGCTTTTTGTAGGTGCAATAAGTGGCTCAAAATCTCTACTTCACCCTCTAGATCAATTTACAGGAGCCAAGAGCTCTATCGCTGCACCATCTATACAAGAGGACAAAAGCAAAGAGCAGGGATATACACTGCAAAGACTACAAAATGAGATCAAAGAGGCCGCAAAAGAGGGCAAACCTGTTGTAGTAGATATAGGCAAGGACAACTGTGCTGCCTGCACAGAATTGGCAGAGATCACATTCCCTGATCCGGCAGTGCAAAAAGCTATGAAAAGATTCAAGTTCATAAGAATAGATATCACCAAAAATACCCCGCAAGAGCAGGCTATACTAAAGCACTACAAACTCTTTGGAGCACCAAATATCCTATTTTTCGATGCCAAAGGAAATGCTCTACCGGACAAATTCCTCGCAGGCTTCATCGACCCAAAA
>CAZVPN010000130.1:0-3247 GCA_964628135.1 uncultured Campylobacterales bacterium | reverse complement strand
TCTCAACCATAGCCAAAATAAACTCTGCTGAGATTTTGGCTGAGCTTTGCAAAAACTCATCAAAATCAAATCCGGCATCCATATCGGCACTGTCACTGATGGCTCTAAGGATAAAAAACGGCACTTCCAAAGCCTGAGCAACCACTGCCACTGCAGCCCCCTCCATCTCCAACGCATCAGCTTTGAATGTCTTGGCTATCCACTCTTTACGCTTGTTATCGGCTACAAACTGATCTCCTGTAGCGATGACGCCCTCTTTGAGATCAATACCTTTGGATCTGGCTACAAGTTTGGCAATATCTTTGAGATGCTTATCCGTCCATATGCAGACATCCCCTTCGGGCACATATCCATAAGGATGACCAAAAGCGGTGATATCCAAATCATGCTGACACAAACCATCAGCAATGATAAGATCTCCTATCTTCAAATCGGGATTGATAGCTCCGGCAACTCCACTGAAAAGTATCATATCGCACCCAAAATGCTCTATCAAAGTAGCCGCCGTCAGTGCAGCAAAAACCTTGCCTATTTTGGAGTATGCTACTACTACCTCTTGATCTTTGTATCTACCTTGATAATATGTATTGTCTGCATACTCTATCTCTTTTAGCTCGTGCAAAGTAGCGATGATTGGCTCGATCTCTTCGGGCATTGCACCCATTATGGCTATTTTCATTGTATCTCCGTTTTGGGTTTATAGATTGTTTATCGCCTCGACGGCAGCTTCTAGTGAAGCCATATCGCTTACATTTAGATGTGGCTTTTTGGTCGCTCTTCTGTTGAGTCCCTTGAGGACTGCACCATGCCCAAACTCGACATATGCATCCACATCACCATCAATCGCTGCGATACTTTGTTTATATAATACCGGCTTGACAAGCTGCTGAGGGAGCAATTCCAACGCTTCAGCTTTGGTGCTATATGGCTTGGCAGTGACATTTGATATCACGGGAGCCATAAACTCATCCTTTAGCATCTCTTGCAATTTTGGAGCCAACTTATCGGCTGCACTATCAAGCAAAGGGCAGTGACTAGCTACCGACATATCAAGTAGCATCGCTCTTCTGGCACCGGCATCTTTGAGTATATCGACCAACTCTTGCAGATCTTTTTTGATACCGGCTATTACTATCTGACCATCTGCATTATAGTTTACCGCCCACACCTCTTTGCCAGCATCTCTTTGAGCTTGACAGATATCTTCGACACTCTTGTCATCAAGCCCAAGGCTAACCAACATACCAACAGGTTGCAAAGAGCACGCCTCAGCCATATATTTACCTCTGAGATTGACCAACTCCACGGCGTCTATAGGATCGATTGCCCCTACTGAACTAAGTGCAGTAAACTCACCCAATGAATGTCCAAGTGCTAGTGCCGGCTTGATGGCTGATGCGTCCCCAAATAGCCTCTTTGCAATAGCACCTACCAACAAAATAGCAGGTTGCGTATATTCAGTTTGTGAGAGTAGATCATTTTGTTCAAACATCAGTTTGGAAAAATCTATACCAGTCCTATCAGAGGCTGCCTCTATCATCTGCTTTGCTATATCTGAATTGTTATAAAAATCCTCACCCATACCTACGGCTTGAGAGCCCTGTCCTGGAAATAAAAATGCGATCTTTTTAGACATCATTGTTCCTTTTTTGTAATCAAGTTGTGTATTTTATCCAAAAATGTGTTAGACTATTATCCAAAAATAAAAGGAGTAATAATGATCATAAATTTTGGACCATATGATATCTTGACACATGAGCTTGACAATAAGCTTATTTTGCAGGTGACATCCAGCAAAGGCAAGGTAAAGGTGAGTGAAGATGACAAAGTATATCCATATGACTTTCCAAATGGATTGCATTTCAAAATAGTAAAACCCAAAAAAAAACCAAAAGCAAGAGATCTAAAGAAGTTCAGATTTGGAGAGTATTCATTTATACTTGGGATTAACAATGCTGGTCTGCTAGCTCTGTTCTATAATAAAAAGCTAAAGGTCAAAAGAAAGCTTATCAACGATATAGATACATTTACATTCGCATTTCTAAGCGAGCCAAAAAGGCTAGTATAACTAAACAAAGTTTTATTTATCTTATTGTAGAGTTATAATTATTATAACAATTACTAATAAGGAATAAAATATGCACAAAGTTTTAATCTTGGGCGGTGGCTTTGCAGGAGTTGAAGCTGCTATCCATTTGAGAAAATATAATATCGATGTAACACTCATATCAAATCGAGACTATCTATATATCTATCCCACTTCTATCTGGATACCTACCGGCGAAGCGACATTTGAAGATACCAAAATACCACTATCTAAGCTACAAAAGGTTCATGGATTTGAGCTGATTATAGATGAGATTGAATCTATTCAGAGCAAAGATAATAAAGTCTATGGCAAAAACGGTACTTATGAATTTGAATATCTTGTTGTGGCTATCGGTAGTGGCAAGATGAGGCACAAGGGTATAGAGAATACCTTGACAATCTGTGGCAGACCCGAAGAGTCTCTAGATATCAAAGAGAGGATAGATCAACTCATAGCCAAAGGCAGTGGCAAAGTTGCAATGGGATTTGGCGGCAATCCAAAAGATCCAAGCAATGTGCGTGGAGGTCCGACTTTTGAGCTGCTTTTCAACCTGCACAACAAACTCAAAAAACTTGGCATCAGAGATAAGTTTGAGCTAACCTTTTTTGCTCCTATGAAAGAGCCGGGTGCAAGAATGGGCAAAAATGCTCCTAAAGCTATGGATAAATTTTTCGAAAGACTAAACATCAAAACTATTGTAGGCAAAAAGATAAGCAACTTTGCTCAAGACAAGATTGAGTTTGAGGATGGCTCATCCTTAGAGAGTGATTTTACTATGTTTATAGCTGCCGGCAATGGGCACGAGGTATTTGAAAAATCCGATCTTCCTCTCAATGAAGCTGGATTTGTCAAGATCAACGACTACTGTGAAGTGATGCACGATATAGATGAAGAGGGAATGAAATATAAAGTCTTTGCTATAGGCGACAGTGCTGCGATTGATGGACCCGACTGGCGTGCCAAACAAGGACATATCGCAGAGGTAATGGCAAGAAATGTGGCATACAATATCCATGCAATGGAAAATGGAGGTGAAGATCGCAAGGGATACTTTAATCATCTCAATATTTTGTGTGTAATGGATAGCGGGGACGGTGCTGCATTTGTATATAGAAGTGATAAAAAAGGTTTACTAATCCCTATGCCTGTGGTCGGTCA
>CAZVPN010000129.1:0-3304 GCA_964628135.1 uncultured Campylobacterales bacterium | reverse complement strand
CCCCTAAATTCACCCTCTATCTTCGCAACTCTAGTAGCGTGTCTTCCGCCTTCAAACTCTGTGTTGATGAAGGCATCTATCATGCTCTCTATTACTCCTTTGCCTACTACTCTCTCTCCAAAGGCTAGAATTTGTGCATTGTTGTGGGCTCTTGCCATTGTGGCTGTGTATGCATCGTGACATAGGGCAGCTCTGATACCTGGGACTTTGTTGGCTGAGATGGATATGCCTATGCCTGTGCCGCAGACTACTATGCCAAAGCTTCCCTCATCTGCTGCTACAGCTTGAGCACATTTGTGTCCAAAGTCCGGATAATCTACTCTATCGGCAGAGTCTGGCCCCAAATCAATGATCTCGTGACCTCTATCGGTGATGAGCTCTTTGATATAAGCCTTGACGGCATAACCTGCATGATCCGTGGCGATATAAAATTTCATCTTTTCTCCTTAATTTGGCATGATTAGTTTAAGTATCCATCCTATGGGGGCAAAAAGTATATCTCCAATAGGTGTGGCTACTATCAGCAGTATAAATACCATTCCGTATGGAAATATCTTTTCCATAAATTTGACCACTCCATGCCACTTCATCTTGGCAGCAAAATTGAGCACAACCTGCGATCCATCCAAAGGTGGAACCGGAATGAGATTGAATACTCCCAATACAACATTGATCACAATGCTTTGCGTGATAAAAAGATAGATAAATGCTCCAAATGCACTATCAGGATGTGCAAATAGTGGAAATATGGTTGCAAGCAAAATAGCCAATATAAAGTTGAATGTCACACCTGCAAGTGCGACGGCAATCATCGCTCCATATCCGCCTTTTTGGATCACTTTGGCTGCATTGATAGGCACTGGTTTTGCCCAGCCAAACAGGAATCCTGTGCCTGAGAAATAGAGCAGTGCAGGCACAAGTATAGTGCCTACCGGATCTATGTGCACCAAAGGATTGATGCTGAGTCTGCCTCTTGATTTGGCAAGATCATCACCATATCTATATGCTACCCATCCATGCATAATCTCGTGTCCTATCACGGCAATTGCTATTGCCAGTATTGTAGCGATTATCTGTAATATATGCAGTTCTTGATTACTCAAAGATCGGCTCCTTGGTCTCCATATTTTGTATATTTTTTCCTACTCTGTGCCAACGGACGGAAAATCTATATTTGTTCCATCGATCTTTGCACTCTTTGGATCCCAGATCGATATTGCCGCATACTTTGGCAAGTGCTTCATGGTCTCTGCCACCACCGATACCTTTGTAAACTCTTTCATAACTTCTATATTCGATGCTAAAGTATATAAACCAAGGCTGACCTATGATGAGACTATATGGTACAGATCCCCAAAATCTACTGTCATTTGAGTTGTCCCTGTTGTCACCTATCATATAGTAGCTATCAGGCTCTACCTTTTTGTAAAATACATTCACAGGTGAGCCATTTACTGCATAGACCGGCGCATCCAATTTTTCTACATAGAGCGGCTTGACATCAATTTGTCCAATGCGATGGAGTAGTATCTGAAAACTGTTTGCATCATATTCGGGTTTATACTGGACACCCGGATATTTATCTTTGTACGGATCTTTGATCCACAATTTACCCAAGTATGATACGAGTTTGGTAGATGGATAGCTCTTTTTGGCATACTCATCACCCTCGTGTGGGTGCAAAAGAAGATGTTTATCATAGTAGAGTATCTCATCTCCTCCTACCGCTACACACCTTTTGACAAAGTGAGTCTTCTTGTCAGTCGGGACATAAAATATAGTAATATCGCCTCTTTTGGGCCTGGGTCCATCTATGAGGTGTCCATTGCCTCTAAAGTCAGGCAATATTTTGATGCCCACCCACGGAAGCTCCGGAGTAGGGATGCCGTAGCTAAATTTTTTGGCAAACAAAAAATCTCCAATAAGCATCGTTCGCTTCATAGAGCCACTTGGTATGACAAATGATTGCACACCAAAAAATATCAACAATAGCACAAGTATAATAGCACCCGTCCAAGTGCCCGAGAAATCGTAAAGTTTTTTTAGAAATTTTTTCACTTAGTTGTTCCTTTGTTTGGCGGCTTTGAGGGTATTTTCAAGAAGCATAGCGATAGTCATAGGTCCAGCTCCTCCAGGAACCGGCGTGATGTAGCTGCATTTATTTTTGAGAGCATCAAAGTCCACATCTCCGACAATTGAGCCATCCTCAAGCTTATTGATACCGATATCTATTACTATGGCACCCTCTTTGACCATATCGGCTGTAATAAGATTTGGTTTGCCGACACCAACTATGACAATGTCAGCTGCCAATGTATGGGCTTTGAGATCTTTTGTAAAAATATGAGTGATGGTGACGGTAGCATTGGCATTTAGCAAAAGTGCCTCCATAGGTTTGCCGACGATATTGCTGGCTCCCACTACACATACATCTTTGCCTTGCAGATCTATATCGTAAGCTTCAAACATTTTTATTACACCAAGAGGAGTGCATGGAGCAAAGCTATCAAGTCCCGTCACAAGTCTGCCTACATTGTATGGATGGAAGCCATCTACATCTTTGGCAGGATCTATGACTTCTAATATCTTGTTTGTGTCTATATGCCTTGGAAGAGGAAGTTGCACTAGTATGCCGTCAATTCGCGGGTTGTCATTCATCATTTTGATAGTCTCTACTATCTCATCTTGGGTGATACTCTCAGGCATCTCATGCACTATCGAATAAAATCCCACCTCTTTGCAGGCTTTGGCTTTCATCTTGACATATGCCTGACTTGCAGGATCATTTCCTACCAAAATAACGGCAAGTCCTGGGACTATATTTTGGCTTTGTTTGAGGATCTCTACCTCTTTGGCGACATTTTCTCTTGATTTTTTTGCTAATGATTTTCCATCTATAAGTTGCATAGGTAGTAACCTTGATAAGATTTTCGGTATCATATCAAAAAAACTATAATAATTAATCGCTTAATTGTTCTTAAGCAAATAATGAGGTTGTAGCAATGTATAAAAAATATAAAATATCAATCGTTCTGATGTTGACAACACTATTGCATGGAGAGGATTTTATATCAGACTTTGAGTATGGTCAAATGCTCTATCATGAGCCAAGAGGTGTTAGTTGTGTGCCGTGTCATGGTGAGACCGGGGAGGGCAGGGATATTGCTGCTTATAAAAGCAAAAGAGGCGAGACAGTGGTCTTGAGAGGACCTGATATAAGAAACACTACACTATCGAAACTCTCAACAAGCCTCAAAAAAGGAAAAGGCATAATGCCGAGATATTTCTTTACGAATAAGGAGAT
>CAZVPN010000128.1:0-3338 GCA_964628135.1 uncultured Campylobacterales bacterium | reverse complement strand
AGCACAAAGCACCAACTCACCCTCCATAAACTTTACGAAAAACTATCATTCCAAGAACTGTGGCGGATATTGATAGGAGGACATTTAGTGAAATGTTGCTAATGGCTTTGAAATATAGGCTTTGTTGTAGCATCAAAACTGTCTCCAAGGAGAAGGTAGAAAATGTAGTAAGTGCACCCAAAAAGCCTGTCATCAGCATCGCTTTTTGGTGAGGTGCCAAGGTTTGTTCAAAAAAAAGCACTAAAAATCCTATGATAAAGCTTCCGATAACATTGACTGCAAGAGTGCCGTATGGAAATGTGCTGCCTGCCAGCTTCTGCACCCATGTTGCAATAGTGAAACGACTTATCGCACCAAAAAATCCACCTACGCCTACCGATAATAATATTTGCCAATTCACATCTTACTCTTCATATATCACTATGTCGTAATGACTCTTTTTGACTATAGCTTTGCCTACAGGGACGGTGCCATGTCGTTTGAGCCTGTAAAGCTCCTCACGAAGCTGCTCAAGCTCACTCTCCATCTCATCCATCTGCTCCTTGAGTCTAAGCACCACATCTACACCGGCAAGATTGACCCCCATATCTCTGGTAAGTCTAAGTATCATCTTCATGCGATCTATGTCATGCTGCGAATAGAGTCGCATGCTGCCTTGGGTGCGGGATGGCTTGACCAACCCCTCTCTCTCATACTGTCTCAAAGTCTGAGGGTGAATATCGAGCATATTGGCAACTACACTGATCAAATATACAGGCTCATAATATCCTTGCATTGGCTACTCCTTATTGAGGAAGTTTCTCTTCGCATAGCTTTTTGAGATCATCCGGCAACTTATCACTATCTGGCAGGACAATGTTTGCTACTAGATACATATTTCCGATAGTTCCTCTTTTACGATCTGGGAAACCCTTTTCTTTGAGGCGGAACTTTTGACCGTTTTTGGTATTTTTGGGCACCTTGAGAGTGACATCTTTTTGTGGAGTTTTGACCGATATCTTTCCTCCAAACATAGCCAATTTTAAAGGAACATCAATGGTTTTATAAAGATCATTACCCTTGCGTTCATACTCAGGTGAAGGTGAAACCTCTACCTTGATCAACATATCTCCACGCTGACCCTGGAAGCTCTTGCCCTTGCCTCTGACTCTAAGAGTCTCCCCACTCTTGATACCTGCTGGAATTTTGATATCAAACCTTTCACCCTCAGATGTAGTAACCTGATGTTTGCCTCCAAGAACCGATGTGATAAATGGAACCGTAATCCTAGCGTGCACATCAAGATCCGGCATACCGTAGCCACCAAAGCCGCCGCCAAAGCCTCCTTGCGAGCCAAAGCCGCCGCCAAAGCCTCCGGCACCGCCAAACATCTGTCTAAGTATCTCTTCTAGATCTACATTGGCTCCCTGCCCTCTGGCAAAATCGTGGAAATTTTGTCCACCGAACATCTGATCACCAAACTGATCATATTGTGCCTTTTTTTCTTTGTCAGAGAGCACCTCATATGCTGCATTTATCTCTTTGAATTTCTCCTGTGCATCAGGATCTTTATTTATATCGGGATGATATTTTCTAGCGAGCTTACGATAAGCCTTCTTGATCTCATCCGCACTTGCATTTTCACTGACTCCAAGTGTTTCATATAAACTTTTGGACATTATTTTTCTCCAAATTATTAAACTTTGAATGAATTATATCACAAACCTTGAGTCAATGTCAATCAAGGTTGAACATTTAATGCAAAAAATGTCGAACTGTCGTAAAATATAGTGATATTCCATGCTCATTTGCCGCTTCGATAACTTCATCATCCCTGATACTGCCTCCCGGCTCTATAATTGCACTCACTCCTGCCTCAGCCGCTGCATCTACAGAATCTCTAAAAGGAAAAAATGCCTCACTTGCCATAGCAGCACCTGTCACATCCAGATCCATCTCTTTGGCTTTTTTGAGGGCACATTGGGCTGCATCTACTCTACTTGTCATACCCATACCAACCGCCACCATTGCAGAATTTTTGACATATACTACACAGTTGGATTTGGTGAGTGCAGCCACCTTCCAAGCGATCTCGAGATCTTTCATCTCTTGAGGTGTTGCCTCCTTGGAAGATTTTAGCTCTGCGTTATTGACCTCATTATCACATACACAGTCGCTATTTTGATACACAAAGCCACCGTCAATATGCTTGAAATCATAAGCATCTTTTGGTCTAATCAGCTTATTTGTTCCCTGAGAGAATAGTTTGATTCGTTTTTTTGCAGAGAATACCTCTACTGCCTCAGGAGTAAAATCTGCAGCCATAATTACCTCGAGAAATATCTCATTCATCTTCTGGGCTAACTCTTTGTCAACTACTCCATTTACGGCTACCACTCCACCAAATGCCGATACCGGATCGCTCTTGAGAGCCTCGGTATAACTCTCAAGCAGTGTCTCTTTGATCGCAAAACCGCATGGATTGCCATGTTTGACTATACAGACTGCATTTTCATCACCGAAAGCAGTAGCGATCTTGAGTGCCCCATTGACATCTGTGAGGTTATTGAAGCTTGCCTCTCCTTTGATCTGCTTAAAATGATCACTAAAGTAGCTGCCAAATTCATACAAAGCACCGTCTTGATGTGGATTTTCTCCATATCTGGTCTGAAAAACCTTTTTGCCTGTGATAAATTGATAATCACCAAAGCCGTTATTGAATCTCTGGTTCATATAGTTGGCTATCATACTATCATAAGCAGCAGTATGTTCAAAGGCTTTGATCATGAGATCTCTTCTAAATTCTATATCATCTTTGCCATTTCTTAGTGTATCCAATACCCTCTCATAATCTTTGCTGTCGGTTACTATAAGCACATCGTTGAAATTTTTGGCAGCACTTCGCACCATTGTCGGACCACCGATATCTATATTTTCGATAATCTCACCAAAATCATCCGTTCGCTCTATAGTCTCTTTGAATGGATAGAGATTGACGCACACAAGATCTATTCCCTCAACTCCAAGCTCTTTTGCTTGATCTACATGGGCTTGATCGCCTCTTTTATATAATATACCGCCGTGAACATATGGATTGAGAGTCTTGACACGCCCCTCAAAACACTCTGGAAACTTTGTGATTTCATCTATCTCAATTACTGAGATACCAGCTTGTGCAAGTTTTTTGTATGTTCCGCCTGTGGAGACAATCTCCCATCCAAGCTCCTCAAGCCCTTTGGCAAACTCAACTATACCCTCTTTGTCGCTGACACTAAGAAGTGCTCTCATTTTCATTCCTTGATAAAAAGTATGAAATTATATCGCAAGAGGGGTTACAGGTAGAAGCTCTACCCGTTTCT
>CAZVPN010000127.1:0-3341 GCA_964628135.1 uncultured Campylobacterales bacterium | reverse complement strand
TGGCCAAACTACCTAATCCAAAATGCAAAGGTGGCCATGCAAGCACTTGAGATATTGGGTATTGCTTATGAGGCTGAGGATCTTATGGATTTGGAGCTTTTTGGACGCTTCTATCCTTTACGATCAAATATCCATATAGATGTAGGGCACAATCCATTGGCAGCCCGTGCTTTGGTAGATGCACTCAAACCAAACACTATTTTGATATACAACTCTTTGGATGATAAAGATTACGAAGAGGTTCTAAGGACTCTAAAACCAAAGCTCAAAAGTGTAGAGATCATTCCTATTGATTCACAAAGAGCAGCCACGCTAGAGGCTATTGAGGCTTCATTGCAAAAGTTAAATATCGATTATAGATATTTTGATGGAGATATAGATCCATCAGAGGAGTATTTGGTATTTGGATCATTCTACACGGTAGAGGCATTTTTGAAAGCTACAAAATTATAAAGAGTCTCTTTTGAGTGACCCAGTTATTATGATGAGAGGATATAGATGTATCAAAGCAATGTTTATGAGTATCTAGAAAAGCTATCCACAGCTGAGCACTCACAGCCTGCTCTTTTGATTTGCAAAAATGACAAAGATGCAAAAGTTGCAGCAGATGCAGCAAGAGTGCTAGGGTATGATGCATTTGTTTTGCCTGATATTCGAGTCAGTGCAGGCGATGATCTACGCTCTTATACCGAAGAGATCCATGAGTTTTTGAGTGCACTTGGCAACTATTATCAAAGCCAAAACAAAAAGATTTTGATATCTCCGCTTAGGACGACTTTGATCCCTTTTCCAAAGGATAGATATTTCCAAACTCACAAGCTAGAGTTTGGAGAAAGCCTAAATCTAAATGAGTTCAAAGATATGCTATATCATTGGGGTTATCACTTTAGTGATATCACCGCTGCATCCGGCGAGGTATCGATCAGGGGAGATATCATAGATATCTTTCCTCCTATGAGCAGCCATCCATATCGTATATCGCTTTTTGATGATGAGATAGAGAGCATACAAGAGTTTGATGAGGATACACAAAAGCGAATCGGTGAAGAGATAGAGGAGGTTGAGATTGCTCCTGCATTTTTGGCTTTGGACTCTAGTGAGTCAGAGGAGCTAAGGCAGAGATGTCAGCAGAGTAGATATGATAGTTTTGTCAAAGATATAGACTCATTGGGGTTGTGGCATCTGGATGATTTGGCTATTGTGTCCACAGAGCAATTTAGAGCGATTTTTGTAGAAAATATGGATGAGGAGCTAAAGGAGATATATGAGCTAGATACTCCTTTGATCCCACGCAAAGAGTATTTGTTGCCGATAATCCCATCAAGCACAAGCTACCGAGATATAGAGGTAGCCGATCCCAACAAATTTTTGGATACCCATCAAAACAAAAAGATCACAATCATAGCCAAAAATGAGAGTATTTTACGCGGAGCACTCAACTCTGAGCACTATCCACTGCCTGCAAATTATGAGGTTGTTTATCAAGATTGGATAGTCAATCTAATGAGCAATGATAGCCTAATTATCTCTCTAAACAAACCCACCAAACGCAAAAAGGTCAAAAAGGCATCTATCATCTTAGATGAGCTAAAAGTTGGCGATTATGTAGTGCATGAAAATCATGGCATAGGGATATTTAAAGGGATCGAAAAAAGAGAGGTTTTAGGTGCGACAAGCGAGTTTGTAGTTTTGCAGTATCAAAATGAGGATACACTCCTGATACCCGTAAGCTCACTGGAGGTGATAGATCGCTTTGTGGCAGATAGCGGCTCTTTGCCTGTGCTTGATAGACTTGGAAAGGCTAGCTTCAAGAGACTAAAGGGCAAGGTCAAAGAGAAGCTATTTGCTATCGCATCCGAGATTATCAATCTATCCGCACAAAGACATTTAAAAAAGGGTATCTTGTTAGTGAGTAGTGAGGAGGTAGGAGGCAGGAGTGAGCTCAAAGAGCTTGGTGGCAAGATTGCTGCTGAGCATAAGCTTTTTATGTCAAAGGCTGGATTTGTCCATACCGAAGATCAAGAGCAGGCTATTTTTGATATGCTTGCCGATATGCAAAGCGGCGGTATGATGGATAGGCTGCTTAGTGCAGATGTGGGTTTTGGCAAGACAGAGGTAGCGATGAATGGAATTTTTGTAGCAGTGCGAAATGGCTATCAAGCTATGATGATAGCTCCAACGACGCTACTTAGTGCACAACACTACAAAAGCCTAAAAGAACGCTTTTATGATTGGGGTATATCGGTTGCCAGGCTCGATAGATATACCACTGCCAAAGAGAAGCGTGCTATTCTTGATGGTTTGGCTGATGGAACTATCGATGTGGTAGTGGGCACTCACGCACTATTAAAAGCAAAGTTTAAAAATCTAGCACTGGTGGTGATAGATGAGGAGCATAAATTTGGAGTCAAACAAAAAGAGGCTCTTAAACAGATGAGTGTAGATACGCATCTGCTTAGTATGTCAGCCACACCGATACCTCGCTCACTCAATCTAGCTCTATCTGAGATCAAGAGCTTCTCTGAGATATTGACTCCGCCTACACAGAGAGTGGGTGTGCGGACTTTTGTCAAAAGCTATGATGAAAAGGTGATCAAAGAGGCGATACTCAGAGAGCTCAGAAGAGGCGGACAGGTATTTTATGTCTATAATTCAATCGCCGGCATAGAGCAAAAGAGAGATGAACTATTGGATATCTTGCCAAATCTCCGTCTGGCAGTTTTGCACTCCAAGATCTCAGCTGCCGAGACAGAAGATGAGATGATCAAGTTTGAAAACGGAGATTATGATCTGCTTCTATCTACCTCTATTGTAGAGTCGGGTATCCATATGCCCGATGCAAATACAATGATAGTGGATGGAGCCGATAATTTCGGTATGGCAGATTTGCATCAGCTCAGAGGACGCGTAGGCAGAGGTGGCAAGGAGGGGTATTGTTACTTTATCGTCCAAGACAAAGATAAACTCAATGACAACGCCAGACGCAGACTGCTTGCTTTGGAGTCGCACTCAGATTTGGGTAGTGGAGCGGTGCTAGCTTTTCATGATCTGCAGATCAGAGGCGGAGGCAATATTATAGGAGAAGCTCAAAGTGGACATATCAAACAGATAGGGTATTCACTTTATCTGAGAATGTTAGAAGACGCTATCAGAGAGCTAAGTGGACGAGACAAAGAGGTGACTCAACAGATAGATATGAAGCTGGCAGTGGATGCATATCTAAGTGAGGAGCTGATCAGCGAAGATAGGTTGAGGTTGGAACTTTATCGCAGATTATCTCTTTGTGAGAGTGTCGGTGAAGTTTATGAGATCAGCTCAGAGATAGAGGATAGATTTGGCAA
>CAZVPN010000126.1:0-3421 GCA_964628135.1 uncultured Campylobacterales bacterium | reverse complement strand
TCCTTTTTTGAGAAACAGATTGAACCACGATTCATACACAACTTCCTCCATATTCCTATGGTACCCGAGATTACTCTAACTTTTATCCATAAAATCCATATTTCGAATTGAGAACTTTTTTAGGGAAGGGAAAATCTCATTCAGCTCATTATCGCCAACCCCAAACCATTTTACAACAGTTGACAAATAACTCTCTACTGATGTTGTAGGAATCATCCTGTCATCCCAAAAATCATCACTTTCTCTATTTAAAACAGGAAGTTTGCCATATATCTTGCCTCCCTTGACTGCCCCTCCCATCACAAAAGTATGCGAACCCCATCCGTGATCTGTCCCTGCATTATTAGAGGTAAGAGACCTGCCAAAATCTGAAATGGTTATGGTTGTAACATTTTTGCCTTTCCCTAAAGAATCTATGGTATTTTGAAATTCCCCAAGTGATTTGCTAAGGTAATTTGTTAAATGCTCATTGTCACTGTCATGCGTATCCCAGCCATGATGATTTACAAAAAATATTTGCCTGTTTAGTTTACTGTCTGATGTTTTTGCCTCAATTAATTTTGCAACTGTTTCAAGTTGTTTGCCTAATGGCCTACCTATTTCATGTACACCGTTATCAAATGGTGAGATATTGCTGTTTTCAAAGTTATAAAGATCTAATAATTTATCTGGGCTATTCATCTTGTCGACCCTCTTTTTTGCAAATGCTGACATTAATCTATTGCTGCTGTTCTTTTGCTGTTCGTACAGTTTTTTATATATCTTTCCAAGCTCTCCGCCACCTGACATGGGTCCAAAGCCATAATGCTCTATAGTATCAGGAGAGACAAAGGCTTCATCAAAGTGCGTGGAGCCGCCAATACTGCCATATTGAAGATTATTATTAACATCTGATGTATTGATATTGCAGAATGGATTTCCTTGAGGATATAGTATATCTGCCGTTCGTGCACCCCAGCCATTCCTGAGGTCACTGCTGGAGCCACCAAACATCCACTGTTTACGTTGGGTATTGTGGGCAAAAAGTTCAAATGGCACTTTGGCATTGTGATTTATTATCTGATCTTTTTGTACAGGTTCTATCAATGTGCCTACATTTGATACTATTGCCAGTTTGTTTTTACTGTACAGATTATGCATCTCATGCATAGTATTTCTCATGCCTATCCCATTGCCGATATCTAAAAGTGTATCTTTTTTCAAGGCGATAGAACCTCTGGCTTCTGCATATAAATTGTAGTCATCATTGTTTGGAGCTATCATGTTGAACACATCAGCACCACCTTCAAGCAAAACAACTACAATAGCCTTATATTCACCATCGATATTTCCAGCTTTCAAGAAGCTTCCAAGCCCCATGAATGGCATTATTGAGATACCAAGAGCCGTATTTTTTATGAAGTCCCTTCTATTTAATTGCTTTATCATTAAGCGCTCCTTATCTTTGCAATGCATAATCTGGCGAACTCATTACCAAAGCTATTGCATATCTTGCAAGTTTCTTGTTTGAGATAGGCTTTCCATCCTCATCTTTACCATTTTTCTTGGCCCAAGTTAGATATTCGATAATAGACTTTTTACTCTCTTTGCTCATATTGTCTCCTGTAAGCAGCAAATCAAGGTGATTAATTAATCCAGTAAAATTGTTTTTCGCAACATACTCAATCTCTTTGTCAATCTTAAGCTTTATGTAAAGATGATATGTGTCGTAGACAAAGCTGTTTTTATTAATTATTCCCATTAATACATCATCAATGCCTCGTTTTCCATACAAATTTAGCTCTGGAGCAACAAGATCATATTTCTTTTTTAAAGAGGCGGGACCATCAGTTGGAGTAAAATAGTTAAAAACCGTCAGCGACTCAAGAGGACCTTCTTGTCGAGTCATGTCGTTTCCATTAAAATTGAATGATTCGTACTGATATATTGGTCCATCGTCTACTTGAATTGTGCTACTTACATTATCTTCGGCAGAAAATGTTCTAAATAGATTGGTGTAATAGAGCATTGGTTCCCTAAATTTACCAAATGTATTTGGCATTAATTTGGCGCCATCAAGTGCCTCTTTGTCAAGCAATATGGCTTTAACTACTGCTCCGAGATCGCCCCTGACTCCTTTCCCGTTATTTTTAAATACAGATACAATTCTTGAGACATATTCAGGTGATGGATTGCTTGTAACTAATCGCTGTATGAGCTGTTTTGATATGAAAGGTGCAGTGTTGTGGTGAAATGCAAGCATATGTATGGCAGCATCTATGTCACCTTTTGTTGAGCCTGTATTGATAGTATGATTCAAGACTTTTTTGGTGCCGGTATCATGATATTCTTCTGCGGCAATCATAGGTTTGGTTCTTGATTTATGGTTGCTTCCTCCGTCACTTGCATAAAAGTAGCCGTTCTGATCAGTCAACCCTGTAAAAATTCTTGCCATCTCTTTGATATCTTTTTGTGTATATGTTGGAATAGGTTTTTTGTTTTTATCCAACTTTTGTGTACCATTATCCTTTAATTCATACAGCCCAATAGTAAATAATTGCATCACTTCTCTAGCATAATTTTCATCTGGATGAGACCCATTTTTTGATTTTGGATTGCCGAGATAACTTAGATACTTTCCCATAGAAGGATGATATGTAACATCAAGAAGTAGTTTTTCAAAAGTACCAAATGCATCTTTTATTAATGTATCATAATATGAGATTCTTGCATCAGGCTGTGGCGCAAGTGATGCATTTTTTCGGGAAATCACCAGAATTTCACTTAACGCTAATGCTACCCTCTGGCGCAATTGGTCTTTTGCATATGTTGCAATATGCCACCATATATCACGCTGTGCATATCCAAATGTGTTACTATTTGTCTTCCAGAGCTCCGGATTTTTCTTTAATGCCAATATGCCATTCTTGTCTCTTATGTGATCCTCTGCCCACTTCATGTGGAAAGTCGGCTTTGCTTTTAGCTGCTCATCAATCCATTGTTCATAATTATTCAAAGAGACCAAATTATTGATTTCTTTCAGTGTTGCTCCAAATGTAGCTTTGGATAAAAAGGCTGAGGCTTGAGCTGAGCTTTTGACTTTATACCTTTGGACAACTTGGTCAATATCTGTTTTTGATCCATTTGTTTCATTACTATCGGTTTGGGATGTAGTTGTTCCATTGTTGTCTTTTGAAGGATATGTGTTTATATTTGAATCACAACTGCTAAAGATAAATATACCGCCAACAAAAAAATAGAATATAGCCTTTATCTGCATACTCAAGTCTCCCTTTACGAAGTATCTGAGTTCTATTATACTACAAAAGCATTACAGAAGAGTTACTATATAGTTTCAAATACACTGTGCAGTGCAGTTATTTGCTTATAGAGTCTGACACCGTATTAAAATCTCTTGCAATTGAGTCTACTATACCAAGAC
>CAZVPN010000125.1:0-3626 GCA_964628135.1 uncultured Campylobacterales bacterium | reverse complement strand
ATGCCTTTGCAATACCAAAATTAATCGAGATTGATTTGGCATGACCAATATGTGGGAAACCATTTGGTTCGGGGGGAAATCTGGTAACTATCTCTTGACATTTGCCTGATTTTAGGTCATCTTCGACTATTTTTGTTAAGAAGTTATTAGCTATTTTCATATTTTTTGAAACCTTTTGGGCATTTTGTAGGTTGTAGGTTGGATACAAAAGACTCAGAGAGCCTCTAAGCCTTTTTAACAAACTCCTGCTTGAGTTTGATAGCTCCGATACCTGGGACTTTGCAGTCGATATTGTGACCATCATTTGCCTCTACAAGGCGGATATTTTTGATCTTGGTGCCTGATTTGATGCCATTTTGACTGCCTTTGACCTTGAGATCTTTGATCACGGTTACGCTATCGCCGTCTGATAGTATATTGCCGTTTGCATCCTTGATTACAAGTCCTTCATCCTCTTTGTTTGCTTCATCGGCAGTAAACTCGTGTCCACACTCAGGACAGATTATCAAGCTGCCATCCTCATAAGTATACTCACTCCCACATTTTGGGCAATTTGGTAGATTTTCCATATTTTACCTCTTTATATATTTTTGCGTAATATATCCAAAAGTGAGTTAGACTCCGGTATATTTGCAATTTTGTGTTGTAATTGCTTTTGAGAAATGATGATTTTAATTATCTAGCTTCTAAAATATTTTGAGCCAATAGGTAATAGGTAGACATATGACTCTAAAGTTTTGGAATCAATAGGGTCAAATATTTCTCTCCAAAGTTTTGAATGGTCGAAAATATTTAGGATTTAGTTCCTGACCCTAAAGATACCCTAAAGATGACACTGATGGATGGAGAGACCATAGACTTCTTTGCAGAGCCTCTGGGACTCAAGGCGCAGGTAGCACAGATCACCGAGGAGGCGATGGCGGGACGGCTGGACTTTTTTACGGCATTGATAGCCAGAGCCAAACTGCTCAAAGGGCTGGACGTGCTCACTGCCAAGGAGATCTGCCTCAGCCTGCCGATGATGCCCGGTGCTCAGGAGGTAGTCACCGGGCTCAAGGCACAGGGCTATACCGTGGTCTGCTTCTCGGGCGGCTTCCGTCAGGCCACAGAACCGGCCTGCCAAAAGCTGGGGATCGATGCGGACTTTGCGAACTTTCTCTATGCCGATGCCGAGGGCAGACTCACGGGTGAAGTGGGCGGAGAGATGATGTATGGCAATGCCAAAGGCGATATGATCGTCCGTCTCCAGGCGCTGATGGGTATCGGTAGAGAGGAGACCCTCGTCATCGGAGACGGTGCCAACGACCTGAGTATGTTCGCCCATGCCGATACCCGTATCGCTTTCAATGCACGGGAGGTACTGCGCAGAGAGGCTACCCACTGCATCGATGTCAAGGATCTGCGAGGGGTACTTGGAATCATAGCAGAAAGCGGTCAAGTCAGGCTTTGATTAACTTGGTTCTTGGTGCGGCATCAATTTATATTCTGTATTAGAAATCACAAAATAGCTTTGGCTTAAAAAAAAGCTTTCAACAAGTTAAATCTAATAGTAAAAAAAAGAAATAAACCAAGCAGGACAATCGCAAGCATATTTACTCTAAAGAAACCTAAAATCAATACAAATATAGCCGATATCAGGTACCCTGCATCCGTATAGCTGATTTCACCATTCTCGTGGTATATAAAAACAATAGGAGCCCACAGCGCAGTTAAAATGGATTGTGCCGAAAAGCTCAAAAATTTCTTCAGTTTTTCACTGGGATGGTATGTAATTATTCGAGAGAAAAATAGGTACCTTGTCATAAATGTAATTATAGAGAGAAATCCAATAAGCAGCCATATTTTCATTTCAGTGCCTCACTTGCTATATAGCCTGATGCCATGCCGACAATAGAGGCAATCACTATATAGATATCAGGATATATATTTTTTAAGTATATAGCACTGGCGGCACTTGACAATGAAGTGATTAGCATTGGTTTGTTTTTCAGATTTGGGGCAGTAATCGCAATAAAAACAGCTACGATAGCAAAGTCCAAACCTAGCTTATCCAGATCATTGATATTCTGTCCAAGCACAATGCCTGCAAAGGTAGCAAGATTCCAGATTAAATAAAATACTACGCCTGCAGTCAGGGAGTAGATGGGAGAAAAAGCATGATACCTGTAGAGATATGACTTGGTAACGGCATAGACCTCATCTGTCAGAAAATAAGCAAGAGAGATTCTCCACTTCAGAGGTAGAGCATATACCTCTTTTCTCAAGTCAACCGAATACAATATATGCCTTGAACTAATAGCGAAAACAGAACTACTTATGGAGGCTAGCCCAGCACCTGCTGAAAACAGACTCATGGCTGAAAGTTGCGCCGCACCAGCAAAAACAAACATGGACATTGCCTGTGCCTGCCAAAAGGTAAATCCTATATCTACAGATATGGTTCCACACAGAATACCCCATGGAACAACAGATAGTGCCAATGGAAAAATGTCAAAAATTCCTTGAAGCATATTACCCTTTGAGGTGATCATACGGCAACTACCTTATCTATTTGCTTCCATAATAGAAAATTCATATTTATACTCATTTAGTATATCCTTTAATTTATTTTTCGTGCAAATACATTGCCACTCAAATTCTATAGAAACTCTTCCGAATAAATATTCAACATTTATTGGTGTCCTGCTATATTTTATCTTAGTGATATTCAAATTTAACTCTTTTAAAATTATACATAATTTTATTTAAACAGCCTATTTTATCAGATATAACAATTGTTAATAAAGTATTTTTATAGATTGTGGCACTTCTGTTCAATCCTACAGAAGCAACATCAGATAAATAATTTTCCATTTTTAGTTCAACCTATAATCCAAGTTTGAAATATCAATCTTATCGGCTTTGCTTAAAGATTCAAATACATGTTTTAACGCACTGTGATACCCCCAGGTTTCAATTAAGTCAAAACGATTCTCCTCTTCTATCTTTTTAGCGTACTTTTCTCGAAGATAAGCAAAATTTGCCCAATCGTTATTTTTTCCAAATCTATGATGCCAATCATGGCAGACAAGTGACCCCTGAAGTATTAACATTCTTACTGGCAAATGGTAAAACATATGAGAGAAGCACCATTGCACCCACTTAATCCAAGTAGAAGGAGAAAAGCCTTGTGGGCATCTAGATCCGCAAAATCTTCCTAAACTATTTTTACTATGGCTCTCTTTTACCGTCTGGTCTTCACTTCTAAGTAACCAAGTATGTTCCGTAATTAAGTGTAACAATGATGCGATCTGATAAAGAATCACAAAAGGTAAGATGATTACAAAAAAACTCCAAGCGAATCCCATTTTCCAAGATATAAAAAATAAAAATGCAAGATAGACCAAGGACATAAAGAGCCTATACGGAGGCACATCAAATAAATTGGACTTCAGTCTCCCGTATAAAAATTTAACATGAAAAACTGGACTAAAAATTTGTTTAAATAAATTTAGATATAGCCCACGTATGCTTTTCCCAGGAAGAAACCCAAGGCTATATATTGCCGTTAAATCTTTATCCTCTAATGTAGAAAATTGTTTACCATGATGCTCAATTGTATGAAATTGATAATAGGAATGATAAGG
>CAZVPN010000124.1:0-3683 GCA_964628135.1 uncultured Campylobacterales bacterium | reverse complement strand
TCACAACCATCGGCTCATTTGGTATCAAATCTTCGATATCAATATCGTCATAGTCGTCAACGATCTCGGTTCGCCTCTCTTCTGAAAATGCATCTTTGACCTCAATAAGCTCGTTGCGAATGATCTCTACAATCTTCTTTTCACTCTTGAGAATAGCTTCAAGTTTTGCAATAGTTTTGAGCAACTCTGCCAACTCATTTTCGATCTTCTCTATCTCAAGTCCCGTCAAGCGACGCAATCTCATCTCAAGTATTGCTTTTGCCTGTATCTCAGAGAGCTTGAATCGGCTCATTAGGTTTTCTCTGGCAGCATTGTCATCCTCAGATGCACGAATGATTTTGATCACTTCATCTATATTGTCAACCGCTATCTTTAACCCTTCAAGAATATGAGCTCTGGCTCTGGCTTTTTCAAGATCAAAGATAGTGCGTCTGATAATTACAGTTTTTCTGTGATTTAGGAATAGATCCAAAAGCTCCATCAGATTGAAAACTTTTGGCTCTTTGTTGACAATTGCCAACATTATGATACCAAAGGTAATCTGCATCTGAGTCGATTTAAACAGATTATTCAGCACTATATCACTCATGGCATCTCGCTTGAGCTCGATAACTATTCTGATACCCTCTCTGTCTGACTCATCTCTGATCTCTGATATCCCCTCGATCTGCTTATCGCGTACAAGCTGGGCAATATTCTCTATCAGCCTTGATTTGTTGACTTGAAACGGCAGTTCATCTACTACCACTACCTCTCTGTTGCCTTTTTGCTCCAAGTGCGTTTTGGCTCTTACTTTGATGCGTCCTCGTCCTGTAGTGTATGCATCAGTGATACCCTTGCGACCAAATATCACACCACCGGTAGGAAAGTCGGGGCCTTTGACCGCACTCATCAGATCCTCTACAGCAGCATCAGGATTGTCAATTTTGATCAAAAGTGCATCCACTATCTCATCCAATCTGTGTGGAGGAATATTGGTTGCCATACCTACGGCGATACCGCTTGAACCATTTACAAGAAGATTTGGTATACGGCTCGGGAGGACATCTGGCTCGCTCATACTGTCATCATAGTTGGGGACATAATCTACCGTATCTTTATCCAGATCACGCAAAAGCTCTTCTGCAAGCTTTGTCATGCGAGCCTCTGTATATCTCATTGCTGCAGCATTGTCGCCATCAATTGAGCCAAAGTTCCCTTGACCGTCGACAAGCGGAATGCGCATAGAGAAATCCTGTGCCATACGCACAAGTGCATCATATACAGCCGTATCGCCATGCGGGTGATACTTA
This sequence comes from uncultured Campylobacterales bacterium, assembly GCA_964628135.1. GTDB lineage: Bacteria > Campylobacterota > Campylobacteria > Campylobacterales > Sulfurovaceae > JAAXPZ01. The sequence goes on along the minus strand of CAZVPN010000124.1, from coordinate 2,391 downwards.
CCTATGACATCTCCGACTATACGGGCTGACTTTTTGTAGGGTGCACGATGTGAGAGATTTAACTCATTCATTGCATATAGTATTCTTCTATGTACCGGCTTAAGTCCATCTCTGGCATCAGGTAATGCACGTCCGATGATTACACTCATAGAGTAGTCGAGATAACTGCCCCTGATACTCTCTTCAATCAGAACCTCACCAATATTATCGCTGTTTTCAAATAGATCGCTCATTAAATCTTCCTCTGTGCATCACTTTTACGTGACACAAAAATAAAGAGGATTATATCCAAAACTCTATTATAGTAGCTTGTTGTCTGTTTTATGAAATTTATGGTTGTGGTGAGCTTTGTTTTATAACTCTTTTGATAACCTCTGAGCAAACAGCCAATCCAAATGCTCCCGTCACTCCGACGAATGAGCCCTTTTCTTTGCTTTTTGCCTGCTCTGATGAAAATACAACAGTGAAGTTTCTATCAAATTTGGCTTTCTTAAGCTCATTTCTTATCTTACGAGCAAGTGCATCTCCATGACTTTTCCAGATCGATGCCACCTCAATTCTGCTACTCTCATATCGCTTTGCAGAGCCTAGTGACATTATGAGTTTTTTATACTCTTTTTTAGCAAGTTCGATTTTGACTCTAGTGGTATCGGCAGCATCTATAATGATGTCATATGGTGAGAAGTCAAACTCATTTACCCAAGCTATATCCATCTTTTGATCTATCGTTTTTATGCCGTTATAAAGCTGGGATAGCACCTCAAGCTTGGCTTCGCCCACTGCGTCCGATCCTATTTGGCGGTTGCGGTTGGACTCTTCGTATGTATCATAGTCCACTATAGTGATATCCTGCACTCCCGTTCGATACAGACAATCAAGCGCATATGATCCTACACCACCGACGCCGAGGATGATTATTTTACTCTTTTGTATCTTGGCAAAATCATCTTCGCCAAAAAGTTGACGACACCGCTCATATCTCATAGCAATACCTTGGTGATGCAGTAGTTGGTTGGTAGCGGGTAGTGTAGCGTTTGAGGAGCTTTTTAGACATCAAACCACTCCTGTAGTTGAACGATCTCATTGTGAGCGGTCATATCTAGCTCTATTGGGCTGACAGAGATATAACCATCATTGATGGCCTCAAAGTCGGTAATATGCCCCTTTGTCTCCATCCAGCCAAGTTCCGGTAAACCTATCCAATAATACTCTTTACCTCTGGGGTTATAATGCACTTGAGCATTATGTGCATATAGTCTATTGCCGGCTCTTGTGACCTTGAAGCCTTTGCACTCTTGAGGCGGCAGAGGAGGGACATTGACATTGAGAAACTTTCTAGCAGGCAGAGGAAATTGATCTGCAAAGATCTTCTCTACCAAGATAGCAATACTCTCCATGGCTAGTTCATATCCATACTCATCTATACTTTTGCCATGCTCGGCATACACTTGTGATATGGCAATACCCGGGATGTCTTGCAACACCGCCTCCATAGCAGCCGACGCGGTGCCGGAGTAGGTGATATCCTCTCCCATGTTTGAGCCGATGTTGATGCCTGAGATGACGATATCTGGCTTTTGGTCCGCAAAAAGTTTATTTAGAGCCAAAAATATACAATCAGAGGGTGTGCCATCGTCAAGTTTATAAAAGTTTTCATCAAGCTTGATAAAGTGAAGCGGACGAGTTAGGGTCAATGAGTGTCCACAGGCTGATTTTTCAGTGCTAGGAGCCACTACCGTCACATCACCTAAGGGCAAGAGAGCCTCTCTAAGTGCTGCTAGCCCCTCTGACTCATATCCATCATCATTGGTAATCAGTATCTTTTTTCTAAACATTTCCAATCCAATCTTTTAATTAATATATTGATTTGGTATAATAGCGTCAAAATAGTAAATTTGACAAGGAGCAGCCGTGCAAAAAGAGCCGATGTTGCAAGAGACTTTAACCAAACTCTCCACAGAGCTTGAGCACCTCAAGACAGTAGAGCGTGCAGAGATAGCCAAGATCATAGATACAGCCAGGGAACTTGGCGATCTCAAAGAGAATGCAGAGTATCACGCCGCCAAGGATAGGCAAGGATTGATGGAGGCAAGGATTGTTGAGCTTACCGATTTGACAAGCAGAGCACAGGTGATAGATCCATCCAAATCATCTCACGAGCGTGTTAGTTTCGGATCTACCGTGATGTTGATAGATCAAGATAGCGATGAGGAGATTGAATATACTATTGTCGGTGGTGTTGAGAGTAATCCTGACAAAGGATTGATATCTATATATTCACCTATGGCAAAGGCTTTGCTAGGCAAAGAGGAGGGTGATGAAGTGACCCTTAACCTTCCTGCGGGAGTCAAGAAGTTTGATATAGAAGAGGTATATTATAAAGAGATTGAG
>CAZVPN010000123.1:0-3696 GCA_964628135.1 uncultured Campylobacterales bacterium | reverse complement strand
CCCTATCCCCACCAAAACAAGTATCAAAACTATTGATCCGATAATGACCGGCATCTGTATTGGTTGGGATAGATCAAACATTATCCAAGCACCTCAGAGCATCTATCACAAAGAGCATCCTCCTCTTTGGCAGCGTATCTCCAGCATCTTGGGCATTTGTGTGCTGTGGCTTTGTGTATCGTGAAGTTTTTGTCATCTGCACTAAATGATGCAAGTTTCTCTCCATCGCTATTTGCCTGAACTGCCGAGACGACAAACCAATCTTCGAGATCTTTTTTGTCAGATATAGTAAAGCTATCTACATCACCTGCAATCTCAAGCTCCATAGTCGCTTTGATAGTTTTATCTTTTTTGAGTTTGTCTATCTCCTCGGCAAAAGCCTCTCTCGCTCTAAGCATAAACTCATCATCAAAACTGCCATCCACCTCTACTACCGGTTCATAAACAAGATCAAATACCGACTCCATATCTGCTTTGAAGATAGCAGGGGCATAGTCAAGTATCTCATCTGCCGTATAAGTAAGCACGGGAGCTACGAGTGCCAGCATACTTTTGGCTATCACTGCCATTGCCGATTGAGCTGATCTTCTAGTGTGATCATTTTTGTCTTCGCAATATAGCCTATCTTTGCAGATATCCATATAGATACCGCTGAGTTCATTTGTCAAAAAGTGATTTAGAGTAGCAAAACCTCTGAGGAAATCATACTCATCAAAGCTCTCCTTGACAGAAGCAAATACCTCTGATGCTTTGCGAAGTATCCAGCGATCAAGCTCACCATACTCACCACTATCTACCAAGCTCTCAAGATCATCCACATTGGCAAGCAAAAATCTGAAAGTATTGCGTATTTTACGATACTGTTCGGCGGTTTGTTTGAGTATGCCGTCACTTATCTTGAGATCGCTTTGATAATCGGACAATGCCACCCAAAGACGCAATATCTCAGATCCATACTGCTTGGTCACGCTCTGAGGTGCTACTACATTGCCTTTGGATTTGGACATCTTCTCACCCTTCTCATCTACGGTAAAACCGTGTGTCAAGATAGAGTGATACGGCGGATGATCAGTTACTGCCGTTGAGAGCAAAAGTGAACTTTGAAACCATCCTCTATGCTGATCGCTACCCTCCAGATACATATCGGCAGGGAACTTGCCTGCATCGTAGTTTCCGCTCTTGAGCACTGCATTCCAAGTAGAGCCGCTATCAAACCAAACATCCAATATATCATCTACCTTCTCAAGCTCATCGGCACTATATTTGCTACCCTCAGGCAGAAGCTGAGCGATATCTCTATCATACCAAGCATCACAGCCGTTCTCTTCAAAGATATTGGCGATATGATCCAAAATATCCTCATCAAGTATCACCTCTTTGGTGCGTTTGAGTCTAAAGAATGCTATTGGCACACCCCAAGTGCGTTGTCTAGATATACACCAATCAGGTCTGCCCTCTACCATAGAGCCTATTCTGTTGCGACCCCAATCCGGATAAAATTTTGTCTCGGCTATGCCTTTTGTAGCAAGCTCTCTGAGGGTTTCACTCTTGCCGTTTAGTGGCTGATCTACTGCGATAAACCACTGCTTTGTAGCACGATAGATTACAGGCTTTTTGGTTCTCCAACAAAATGGATATGAGTGGGTAAATTTGCTTGAAGCCAACAAACTATCACCAAGTAGCTCAAGTATAGGTTCGTTTGCCTTAAATACATGCATTCCCACAAACTTCTCAGGCTCAGGCAAAAGATTGTGACCTATCAAGCTCTCATCATAGCACCCTTTGTCATCCACAGGCATAAGCACCTCAAGACCATACTTTAGGGCTGCAAAATAGTCATCCTCACCATGACCGGGGGCAGTATGCACAGCCCCTGTTCCTCCGCTTAGCTCAACATGATCACCAAGGATGATGTGAGAGCTTCTACCATTTAATGGATTGATCGCAAGCTTATTTTCAAGCTCTTTTGCTGCAAATTTTCGCTCTATTTTTGAGCCGACAATCCCCTCATCCGCCAAGCTTTGGTGTAGGTCTTCAGCTACTATATATCCATCTTCACTCAAAACATACATCGCCTCGGGATTGAGTGATATCCCCGTATTTGCCGGCAGCGTCCAAGGGGTTGTAGTCCATATGACAACAGCAGCTTTTTGTGGCAAATCAAGCTCCTGTTTGGCTTTGTCACTCATCTCAAAAGCCACATATATAGAGTAATCCTCCTTGTCCTTATACTCTACCTCTGCATCAGCCAGTGCCGATTGGGCTGCCCACGACCAAAATACAGGCTTGTTTCTCTCTACCAACAGACCTGTTTTTGCTACTTCGCAGAGTGTGCGATAGATATTTGCCTCAAATTTGAAATCCATTGTCACATACGGATTGTTCCAATCCCCTATCACACCCAAAGATTTGAAGCCATCTCTTTGTATATCTATAAATTTCGAGGCATGATCACGGCAAAGTGTCCTAAATTCAGATATAGGCATACTATCCTTTTTGGCTTTGCCTATCTGCTCCTCTACCTTCTGCTCTATCGGCAAACCATGACAATCCCAACCGGGAGTATATCTAACGGCTTTGCCCTGAAAATAGTGATATTTGACTATAATGTCCTTTAGTATTTTGTTTAGAGCATGACCTATATGAATATCTCCGTTGGCATAAGGGGGTCCATCGTGCAGAGTAAACATCTCAGCACCCTCTCTTTTGTTCTTCATCTGCTCATAAACATTTTCGTCAAACCACTTTTTGTATCTTTTTGGTTCATTCTCCGGCAAATTTCCTCTCATCGGGAAATCTGTTTTGGGTAACAGTAGTGTATCTTTATAGTCCATTTTTCTTTTGCCTCTTATAAAATTGTGCGATTATATCCAATTAGCACTAAGAATTTGGGGTATAATATCGGTATGAAAAAAGATTTAGAAAAGATAGTAGATATACTCAAAAGCAAAAATGAGACAATAACAATGGCGGAAAGCTGCACAGGAGGTAGAGTAGCAGCAGCTTTTACCTCTATTGCAGGAGTATCTTCGGTATTTAACGGCTCACTTGTTACATATGCAAACGAGATCAAGGAGGAGTGGCTTGGAGTCCCAAAGGAGATACTCTTGGAGCATGGTGCAGTCAGTACAGAGTGTGTCGATCAGATGCTCTCAGGTGCCATCAAAATGTCACACGCTGATCACTCCATCGCAATCAGCGGAATAGCCGGACCGGATGGAGGCACCCCTGATAAGCCTGTTGGGACTGTCTATATAGGGGTTCTAGTAAATGGGATAAAAACCATACAAAGATACCATTTTGAGGGAGCTAGAGAGGAGATACAAGATAGTGCTACCAAAAAATCAATTGAGCTTTTTTTAAAAAAAATTAAAAAAAATTAAATTTTCCTTGACAATAAAGGGGTAATCGGTTATAATTCTGCCCACTCAAAATAGTAGCACACTGTTTTACGACCCGTTAGCTCAGTTGGTAGAGCAATTCCCTTTTAAGGAATGGGCCCTAGGTTCGAATCCTAGACGGGTCACCACTGTTTTGTGTGACTTTTGGACTAGATGACCCTTTCATCTAGAGGCCAAGGATGCTGCGTTTTCATCGCAGAAACAGAGGTTCAAATCCTCTAAGGGTCGCCAATTATTTTATGGTCGCTTAGCTCAGTTGGTAGAGCGCTACCCTTACAAGGTAGATGTCATAAGT
>CAZVPN010000122.1:0-3708 GCA_964628135.1 uncultured Campylobacterales bacterium | reverse complement strand
TTTGCCAAGATATGCACATATCGCCCCATCATCCGATATACCGGATGGCGGCAATACTTATACTCTAACTCAAATAGCTTTTGGCTATCTGAGTTTTCAAGCACCTCTTTTTCCATATAATCGTGAAATACTCTTATGCCCGTGATTATCTCTATCTCAAATCCGTTTGCCTCAAGCCACTGCACTATCTCTTCTGGTTTTTGTGGGTGTGGGGGAGTGAGCTTTTTGCCTTTGCCAAACCATTTGCTCTCATCTAACAAAAAGGGCAATCTCCATGTGCCTTTGAGGGCATTTTTGTAAATAAAGCTATGATAGTTATAAAATAGCAAGGAGAGGTATCCGCCATCTTTGACTCTATCGGATACTACCTTTAGTGTCTTTAGCGGTTCTGCAAGCCACTCAATGACTGCATGAAATATCACCAAATCCTGCTGGGGTATTGTAGCGGCCAACTCTTGAGAGGGCATTTTGTGAAAATCCGCTTTCAAGCCAGCACTCTCAAACCTCTCTTTGGCTTTTTGTAGCATCTTGTATGATATATCATTGCAAGTGAGCCTATGTCCAGCCAAGGCAAACCACTCAGCCATCTGCCCCATACCACACCCCGCATCCCAGATATCCATAGGCTGCAAATCGCGAAGATTTGATAGATCCTCTTGAAGTAGTTTTAGTCTCCACTCTCCCTTTTGGGTGCCATAGATCCTATCTTCAAACTTATCTATCAATATGTCAAAGTTTTGATCGTGCTTGCCTCGCTGCTTTGGTGACACAGGATTTTACGCCTCTCCAAGCTTTTCTATCGTGATACTTTTGTTTTCTACTCCCATCAGCTTGGCTGCTCTGGCTTTGATCCCTTTGATGGTGAAGCCAAACCTCTTGAATAGCTCTGCAGCAGGTGCAGAGGCACCGAAGCCCTCCATGCCAAGCACATCATCGGCATATCTATAATACTCTTCACCTCTTGCTGCCTCTACTGCAAGCACCTTTGTGCTCGGATCGATTACTGCTTTTTTATACTCATCATCTTGCTCGTTAAATAGATCCAAGCATGGCACTGATACTATATTGGCATTTATTCCCATCTGCTCCAAGAAACATCCTGCTTGAAGACTTGGCATTAGCTCTGAGCCGCTTGCCATGATTGTCAATGTGGCATTCTCTCTCTTTTTGACGATATATGCACCTTTGCTTACATCACCAAAGTCTCTTTGGGGCTTGAGGGTTTTGAGTTTTTGGCGACTTAGGACAAATCCATGCGGAGCCTTGATCTGCAAAGCTGCTCTCCACGCCTCAACATTCTCAGTTGCATCGGCAGGTCTCCATAGGTAAAAGTTTGGCAAAGCTCTAAATTGGCTGATCTGCTCTATTGGTTCATGAGTAGGGCCATCCTCTCCGACACCTATGCTGTCATGCGTCCATACAAAGAAGTTTTGGATTTTGCTCAATGCAGCGATTCTTGCACTTGGCTTTTGGTAGTCCGAAAATACAAAAAATGTAGCATTAAACGGTATAACCGTGCCATAAAGTGCCATTGCGTTGGCGATAGCAGCCATTGCATGCTCTCTGATGCCAAAATGTATATTTTTGCCTTTTGGGAAGTCTCCCATATCTTTGAGTGTGGTTTTGTTGGATGGAGCCAAGTCCGCCGATCCGCCTATAAAGCCCGGCACCGCTTTGGCGATAGCATTTAGTATCTGACCGTTACTATCTCTGGTTGCCATTTCACTAGTTTGAGAGAAATCAGGAAAATTGATAGAGTCAAAATCGGGATTTAGAAGTCTCTCTAGAGCGTGGTTTTGCTCTATGAGCGGAGTCTCTTTGTGTCTGTGTATCCACTCTTTTTGGGCTAGCTCTCCCTCTTCGATAGCACATCTAAAACGCAACAAAACATCTTCATCTATTGCAAACTGCTTCTCTGGATCAAAGCCGGCTTTTATCTTGGAGGCTTTGATAGTATCTTCGCCAAGAGGTGCACCATGTGTATTGTGGCTGCCCTCCATACCTTCAGCCCCTTTGCCGATGATGGTTTTGGCTATGATTATAGTTGGTTTGGTCGCATCTTTTGCCTTGCTTAGTGCATCATCTATCTGATCATAATCGTGCCCATCGATAGATATCACATTCCAATTTTGTGCCTCAAAACGCTTGGCGACATCCTCACTCCATGCTATAGTAGTATCACCCTCGATTGTGATAGAGTTGGAGTCATAAATAAGAATCAAATCTTTGAGCCCCAAATGTCCTGCAAGTGCACAAGCCTCATAGCTGATACCCTCTTGCAAATCTCCATCCCCGCATAGACAATATGTCTTGTGATCTATCAGGTCGCAGGTATCTGAGTTGACTTGATTTGCCGTCCAAGCTGCCGCCATGGCAAAACCGACTGCATTTGCCACCCCTTGCCCCAATGGACCGGTAGTGATCTCGATGCCTTCAGTATGCCCATACTCTGGATGACCAGGGGTTTTAGAATCAAGCTGACGGAAGTTTTTTAGATCATCCAAGCTTACATCATATCCCCATAGATGCAAAAGCGAATATATAAGCCCTGTGCCATGTCCACCTGAGAAGATCAATCTATCACGATTGAGCCACTTTGGATCTTTTGGATTGTGCTTGAGGTGTTCGCTGAGCACTACTGCAATATCGGCAAGCCCCATAGGTGCACCTGGATGCCCACTGTTTGCTTTTTGCACCATATCGGCTGCCAAAAATCTAATAGTATCTGCCATCTTTTTACGCATTGTATTTTTGTCGCTCATAATTATCCTTGTAGTGTATGGTTTTGTTATTTGTGTCTATATAGGTATTTTTTCATTATTGGATCTAAAGCCTCTTTTAGTTTGGGCTCAAAATCATCAAATCGCTCTTGCAAGTTTGCAGCTAACTTGTCGGCCTCTTTGATCGACTCATCTAGTCCGATGATATTGATAAAGCTATTTTTATCCTCATCGTTGCCTGTCGGTTTGCCTGCCTCTTCTGCACTTTGTGTCTCATCTATGATATCATCTTGTATCTGAAACAGCACACCCAAATCCAAGCCAAACTCATAGAGCTTTTTTTGGACTTGGCTATCAAGCTGCACTATCACCGCTCCCATTTGCAAGCTTGCGGCTATGAGCTTGGCGGTTTTGTTTAGATGCAACTCTTTGACCTGATCGATACTGAGCGGCTGATTTTCAAAATGCAGATCTATCGCCTGCCCCAATACCATACCTCCGCCACCGCCGTTGGATGCAAGGATCTCTACAAGTTTGATCCTGACATCTGCTCTAAAGGCTGATTTGGCTATCAATAAAAAAGCATCACTATTGAGAGCATCACCGGCAAGGATGGCAGTCGGCTCATCATATACAGTATGAAGTGTAGGCTCTCCCCTGCGAAGATCCGAATCATCCATAGATGGCAGATCATCATGTATCAAAGAGTATGTATGAAAATACTCCAAAGCAAGTGCCACGGCATAGGCAGACTCTACAAGCAGTGGCTCATAGGCTTGGACAATACCAAGGAGCAATTGCGGACGAAACCTCTTGCCACCGGCTAGAAGCATCCTAGCAAGTGCATCATTGTAGTGCGGATGAAAGGTATCAACCCGCGGCAGATGAGTGCGTAAATACTCTTCAAATTGTTGCATAATATCTCTCGTTTTTTAAAGTGATAAAATTATATCGCAATTGGATAAAGAGAAGCCCAAATACAAATATC
>CAZVPN010000121.1:0-3767 GCA_964628135.1 uncultured Campylobacterales bacterium | reverse complement strand
GCGGCTTGTGGGGTAGATCTCTTTGGTATTGATGCTGTTTTCAAAATCTCCAAAATAATCATCTCTGACCTTCATGGCCATTACCAGTTCCTCCAAAGCAGCATTTCCTGCTCTCTCTCCAAGTCCATTGATAGTGCACTCTATCTGTCTGGCACCATTTTTGACAGCTTCAAGAGAGTTGGCAACAGCTAGACCAAGATCGTTGTGGTTGTGTACTGAGATGATAGCTCTGTCTTCTATATACTGATGCATTTGTGATATCATATCAGCTATCTCGGATGGCATTTTGATCCCCACGGTATCGGGCAGATTGATAGTGCCGGCACCCGCCTCGATGACAGCATCACTGATCTCTTTCATAAATCCTATATCGCTACGCCCGGCATCTTCACAGCTAAACTCTACATCATCCACAAAAGTTTTGGCATACCGAACTGCCTCTACTGCTCTCTTGATCACCTCATCAGGTGTCATTCTAAGCTTGTGCTCCATATGTATGGGGCTTGTGGCTATAAATGTGTGTATTCTTCTCTTTGGTGCCTTGGAGATAGCATCTCCGGCCGCTTTGATATCGCTCTCGATGGCTCTTGCAAGTGAGCATACTGTTGAGTTGGTGACCTTCTGTGCTATTTTGTCTATCGCATCAAAATCCCCATGACTTGCAGCTGCAAAACCAGCCTCTATGACATCTACTCCAAGCTTTTCGAGCTGCGAGGCTATGCGTATTTTTTCGCTGGTATTCATAGAGGCGCCCGGGCTTTGCTCCCCGTCTCTAAGTGTTGTGTCAAAAAATATTATTTTTTCTTTTTTCATCTTCTTACCTTGTTCTATTTGAGCCTTGCGGCATAAATTATATCATATGATAAAAGTTTTGGAAAAGTCTAAATCGCAAGCGGCGATTACAAAGATAAGAGCAGTAGTAGGATAGAGGCAACTTTATTGAAGCGTTTCTGTGGGTGATTTACTGTAAAAATCATCTCTATCCTCTCTTTTGTGTTTTGGGTATTATACTTTAAATCTACTTCTCTTTTTCTTGGCTTGAGTTGTTCTCTTTGTCGGAGTCTGTATCAGAGTCACTATTTTTGTTCTCCTCTTTGGCAACTTTTTCATTGTGTGCAAGTCTTGAGGTCATTCCTTTAGACTCCTCATACTCTTTGATTATCTCTCTGACCTTTTTCCCCTCAATGACCTCTACCTCCAGAAGAACACTAGCCATCTTTTCGATAGCCTCTCTATACTCCTCCAATGTCTTTTTGACATGTGCATAGTGCTTGTCCAGAGTCTCTTTGATACTCTTGTCAATCTTTTGCGCAGTCTCTTCGCTGTACTCTTTGACGGTTTGCCCGCCACCAAGGAACATGCCGCCCTGTTTTTGCTCCAGAACGGCAAGTCCCGCAACATCGCTCATACCATATATAGATATCATATCTCTGATGATTGCCGTAGCTCTTTGCAGGTCATTGCCTGCACCGGTACTAATCTCTCCAAGGAAAACCTCCTCGGCAGCCCTGCCGCCAAGAAGTACATCTATCTCTGCAAGAAGCTCATGCTTTTGTTTGAGAAATCTATTCTCCTCATCAGGCAGATGCAGTGTATACCCCAATGCCCCAAGTCCTCTTGGGATAATGGATACTTTTGATACTCTGGTGGCCCCTTTTGTAAGCTCTGCCATAAGTGCATGGCCACTCTCGTGATAAGAGACTATCTTTTTCTCAAGCTCGTTGATCTTGCGGTTTTTCTTCTCGAGTCCCACAAATGCTCTCTCAATAGCCTCCATAAAATCACTCTGATTGATCTCTTTTTTGTTGGCTCTACCTGCGAGGAGTGCCGCTTCGTTGATGATATTTGCCAGATCTGCACCCGCCAATCCTGCCGTAGCTTTGGCAACCTGTTCAAGATTGACATCTTTGCCTATCTTGACACCTTTGATGTGGACTTTGAGTATGGCAAGTCTACCCTCTTGATCAGGCTTATCCACAAGCACCTGACGATCAAATCTACCTGCTCTAAGAAGTGCGGCATCCAGCACTTCAGGTCTGTTGGTAGCTGCCAAGACTATTACAGGTGTGTCTGTTCCAAATCCATCCATCTCAGCCAGGAGCTGGTTAAGCGTCTGCTCTTTCTCATCATGTCCGCCAAGTTGCCCACCTGCCGCACGGCTTTTGCCTATAGCATCAATCTCATCTATAAATATGATAGATGGTGCCTCTCTTTTGGCTTGCGCAAATAGATCTCTGACCCTGCTTGCCCCAACGCCCACAAACATCTCCATAAATGCTGATCCGCTTACGGAGAAAAATGGCACGGATGCTTCACCTGCAACTGCCTTGGCAAGAAGAGTTTTTCCGGTACCCGGAGGTCCTACCAGCAAGACACCTTTTGGAATCTTCGCGCCAAGCTCTATGTAGCGTTCCGGATATTTAAGGAAGTCCACTATCTCTTTGACCTCCTCTTTGGCTTCATCGACCCCTGCAACATCATCAAACTTTGTATCAGGTTTTTCTGAGTTGATCATGCCGTCTGCTTTGCCTACTCCCAGAATGCCGCCACCCATTCCTTTGGACATCCTTTTGACGATGATTAGCCAGATGGCTATGAGTATCAAAAATGGCAAAAGTGTACTGACAAGATCAGCTATGAAGCCACCGCCAAGTTCACCCTCATACTTGATGCCGTTTTTCTCCATTTCAGGTATAAGATCTTTATCGACTGCAGGTATATTTTCTGCAATATAGATAGTTTTGGCACCATTATTGTCAGATACCGCTTCAATGGTTCTTGGCGTCAGCTTGACACTTTTTACTTTGTCATCTTTGATCAGTTTTTTGACATCTGAGTAGCTTACATGTTGAACGCTGTTTCCGTTTTGTTTTGCAAGTATAGTATCAAACCCGTCACTTTGACCGATGAATGCTTTAAATATCAAAATTATGACTATTGAAAATAGTGCAAATGCCAATAGGGGATTGTCATTGAAAAAATTACTATTTTTTTTGTTTTGGTTTTGATTGTTTGGTTGATTAGCCATTAAATTCCTTTTTGTAGATAAGTGTTACCCACTCATCTTTTTGTTTTCTTTCTAATAGTTTCAGATCACTGTAGTGCTCTTTGAGACTTGACTCTTTTTTGTCCAATATACCAGAAATAATTAAAATTCCGTTATCTTCTATACTGCTTTTTAAATTTGCTGCTATAGCCTTGAGAACATCAGCGATAATATTGGCAAGAACTATATCATATTTTTTCTCAGTTTTATTAACAGAGCCTTGCCATATCTTGTTATATTTTTCATTATTGAGCTTAAAGTTCTCTTTTGTACTCTCAACGGACACTATATCCGTATCACAAAGATCCACGGTAGCTCCAAGTTTTGTCGCAGCCAAACCCAATATCCCGCTACCGCATCCTACATCGATGACATTGTCCCCGCTTTGGACATACTTCCCGATCGCTTCAAGACAACCATAGGTGCTGCCGTGATGTCCTGAGCCAAATGCAAGAGCGGGATCTACAATGATATTTATCTTATCATCTTTTGGTTTATTCCAGCTAGGGTGTATATAAAATTTACCTACTTCAATAGGTTGGATAGATTGTTGATACTGCTCTATCCAGTCACTGTTTGGAAGCTCTTTGCACTCAAATGATATATTGATCTTATCGATACTCTTGGCAAGGTCTTTGACTTGCTCCTTGATATGATCAAGTCTCTCTTCGCTTCTGATGATGATTTGATCCTCGCCTATCTCTATACCATCGGCATATAT
>CAZVPN010000120.1:0-3842 GCA_964628135.1 uncultured Campylobacterales bacterium | reverse complement strand
AAAACAATAACAATAGCTACCTTTTTGGTCACTGCATTGGATACCGGTATGCTCATATCATAAAACATCATCTTAAATAGATTATAATCAATACCAAGCTTTATACCACTAAGAAGCAATATAATCAGCGTAATAAGCTCAAACCACCCAAATATAGGTCCTACTATCGGATAGACCTGCTTTTGTGCCTGTTTGTCTCTGAGCGAAATACCTAGCACAAACATAAATATAGAGCCGCCTATCCAAGCAATTGCCGCTATCAAATGTATATGAAATACTATACTGCCAATCATATCAACTATCCAACTTCAATACAGCCATAAATGCCTCTTGTGGCACTTGGACTTTGCCTATGGACTTCATTCTCTTTTTACCTGCTTTTTGTTTTTCTAATAGTTTTCTTTTACGGGTGATATCGCCACCATAACATTTGGCAGTAACATTTTTGCCCATAGATTTGACATTGGATCTTGCTATGATATTATTGCCTATACTTGCCTGTATAGCTACCTCAAATAGCTGTCTTGGGATAAGCTCTTTGAGCTGATTGACAAAAGCCAAACCTCTAGATCTAGCCTTCTCTTCGGGGACTATAATGGAGAGCGAATCTACCACATCACCGGCAACTCTGATATCAAGTTTAACAAGATTGCCCGCTCTGAAACCGACAGGCTCATAATCAAAACTAGCATAACCTTTTGTGATAGATTTGAGCTTGTCGTAAAAATCCATCACAATCTCATTCATCGGTATATCATACTCCAATAATACCCTAGTCTCATTGAGATAATCCATCTTGACCTGAATGCCGCGACGCTCATTGAGTAGCTTGATTAGGCTGCCCACAAACTCTTGTGGAGTCAATATAGTAGCCTTGACATATGGCTCATAAATGGTATCTATATTTTGTGCCGGAGGCAATTCTGATGGGTTTTGAATCTGCATTTCGGTGCCGTCGGTCTTTTTGACTTTGTAGACAACCGTAGGTGCTGTGGCTATCAGATCCAGATTGAATTCACGCTCCAGCCTCTCTTTGACCACCTCCATATGCAACATACCCAAAAAGCCTGTCCTAAAGCCGGATCCAAGTGCAGTCGAACTCTCAGGCTCATAACTTAATGAACTATCATTTAGCTTGAGCTTATCAAGTGCATCTCTTAGATCTTCAAACTTATCTGTCTCTATCGGATATAGTCCGGCAAACACAAATGGTTTGGCAGATTCAAATCCGCCAATTGGCTCTTTGGTGGGATTTTTGGCATCTGTGATAGTATCACCAACCTGAAGAGCCTCTACCGTCTTGAGCCCTGTCACTACGATACCTACCTCACCGGTAGATAGCTCATCGGTCTTGATAGGCTTTATGGGATTTGGATACATCAAATCAAGCACCTGATGCTCCTCTTTAGTGCCCATTATTTTGATCTTTTGTCCTTTGGATATCTTGCCGTCAAATACACGCACCAAAGCCAACGCACCAAGGTAATTATCAAACCAACTATCATATATCAAAGCTTTTGCCGGAGCTTCTTCATCTCCGCTTGGATGCGGTATCTTGTCCACAATCATATCTATCAAATCTTTGATACCCTGCCCTGTCTTGGCAGATACAAGAGCATGCTCGGTAGCATCTATCCCGATTGCCTCCTCAAGCTCAGTCAGCACCCTGTCTGGATCGGCCGCAGGCAAATCTATCTTGTTTACTACCGGAATAAGCTCCAAATCATTCTCAATAGCTATATAAACATTGGCTATAGTCTGAGCCTCTACCCCTTGAGCAGCATCGACGACCAAAAGTGCACCTTCGCAAGATGCCAAAGAGCGACTAACCTCATATGAAAAATCCACATGACCGGGAGTGTCTATGAGATTGAGAATATAATGCTCTCCATCCTTTACATAGTCTAGTCTAACCGACTGTGCCTTGATAGTGATACCACGCTCCTTTTCGATATCCATTGTATCCATCACTTGAGCCGACATCTCTCTATCAGTGAGTGCACCGCACTCTTGGATGATACGATCAGCCAAAGTAGATTTGCCATGATCTATGTGAGCAATTATAGAAAAGTTTCTTATATTTTTTTGGGGCACTTTATTTGCCATCTAATTCCTTATACACAATAAATAACTCTATAAAATTATAATTTATTCTATCTATATTTTATGAATGCAATGCAAACAAAGAGTTGACACTTTCGTTATTTTGAACCCTTCTTATCACTTCGCCTAGCATTTGAGCAGTCGATAGAACCTTTATCTTTTTGCTCTCCTTTTTTAGAGGTATAGTGTTGGCAACAACCAACTCATCCAAATCACCCTCCTCTATACGCTCATACGCCGGACCGGACAAAACAGGGTGTGTGCAGCACGCCATTACAGATGTGGCACCCAACTCTTTGAGAGCTTTTGCACCCTTCATCATAGTGCCTGCGGTATCTACCATATCATCTATCAATATGACATCCTTGCCTTTAACATCACCTATAATATTCATCACCTCGGCCACATTTGCCTTTTCGCGTCTTTTGTCTATGATGACCATATCTAGCCCCAACTCCTCAGCAAAATATCTAGCTCTAGCTACTCCGCCTACATCTGGGGATGCAATGATAGGGTTTTTGAAATTTTTTGCTTTGATATAGTCAAAAAAGAGTATTGCACCATATAGATTGTCCACAGGAATATTGAAAAAACCTTGTATCTGAGATGCGTGCAAATCCACAGTGACTAGTCTAGTAATGCCCGCTGTCTCCATCATATCGGCTACTAGTTTGGCAGATATAGGCACACGAGGTGCTGCCTTGCGATCTTGTCTTGCATAGCCATAATATGGCACAATTGCCGTGATGGACTTAGCAGATGATCGCTTAAGTGCATCGGTTACGATAAGCAACTCCATCAAATTGCCATTTGCCGGCGCTGATGTGGGCTGGATAATATAGACATCTTTGCCACGCACACTTTCGTTGATCTGCACAGATATTTCACCATCAGAAAAACGATTTATAGATATAGGCGATAACGGCATCTCTAGATATTTTGCTACCTCTTCGGAGAGAGCTTCGTTTGCGGTGCCTGAAAAAAGCATATAGTTACTCATTTGGGAAAACCTTTTTTGTTTGAAAGTGCAATATTTTACTCTAATATTGATAAAAAAGAGGATGTTAATCATCTATCTCAAAGTTTGTAATGATTACACTAACACAAAATATAATCAGGGCATATAAATGATAAGACAAATTTTCCGCAAAATAGCTACAAAAAAGGATAAATTTGATCATCTTTTGGATAAATACCATTTGCCAAGAGAGTATTTCAACTTCAATCGCAAGATGGTCACCAGAGGCGTATTTGTCGGACTATTTTGGGGACTTATACCTATGCCATTTCAGATGGCAGGGGTGATGATCACGACTCCATTGTGGAAATTTAATGTCCCTCTAGGATTGGCTACCGTGTGGTTATCCAACCCATTCACATATGGACCATTGTGGTATCTCGAATACAAAACGGGCAATCTACTCATGGGCAAAAGTGGGCTAAGCGATGTCCAACTCACTATGGAGTGGTTTCAAAATCACTGGAGCGATATCGTAACTCCACTATATGTGGGCACTGCATTTTATGCTACTGTCGGCTCTTATATAATATATAGAATCTTAAATTGGCTATGGATAAAATCTGTCCACAAAGAGTGGAATAGTAGAAGCAATAGATAAACTACACCATAGGATAACCTAAAACAAAAAGAGGGTAAAATAAGCACAAAATATCATAACTCAACAAGGTATCTGTGATGCGTTTAATTGTCGGTTTTTTCGTCTATATTGCCTTATCAG
>CAZVPN010000119.1:0-3985 GCA_964628135.1 uncultured Campylobacterales bacterium | reverse complement strand
TTGAGCTCTTTGTTGTATTTTTCAAACAGGTGAACTATCGTCTCTGTATCGGTTTGGCTTAAAAATTCCACCCCCTCTTTTGACAATTCCTTTTTTAGCTCCTGATAATTTTCAATAATACCATTATGCACAACATATGAGTATGCCCCAAGGTGTGGGTGAGCATTGAGCTCTGTAGGTTTGCCATGAGTTGCCCAGCGAGTATGACCGATACTTATGCCGAACTCTTCGCTTGTAAATGATTTAGTCTTTTCTCTTAGATTGTTGAGCTTTCCAACTGCTTTGAAGCTATTTAGTTTTTTGCCCTCTATCACAGCGATACCGGCTGAGTCATATCCTCTATATTCAAGCTCCTGAAGACCATCCAAAAGTATCTCTTTTTTCTCTTTGACACCGACATAGCCCACTATTCCACACATATTTACTCCGTCAATTCTTTGATGATATTGTTCGTATTATTACAAAAATTTCCATCTTTTTGGATTAAAAATAGATCATTAACCCTATATTTTCCCGTATAGATTTTGCTAGATGCTATATCAATGTTGTATCTATCAAACATTTTCATCGTATAGGCGAGCAGCCCCTTTTGGTCTTTTGTTTTTATTCTCATGGAGGCATACTCTCTTGAGTGCTTGCAGTCAATCTCAATCTCACTCTTTTTTATTTTAGGTTTTACAATAGAAGCCTCCTTGGTAGTATCAAAGGAGTCTATTATTATTTTTTCTATCAACTCTTTATCCTCTTTGGGCACGCTTTCGTTAAATTCAATTCTAAAATATTTCAGTCCTTCATAAAGTTTGGAAATTTGCAGATTTACGAGGTTTATTCTTGCAAGTTTGGAGAGAAGATAGCTGATATTCAGATCATCCCTTCTAATTATCTCTATGCTAAGCATCGGCTCGCATTGGATATGATAATTAAATCTCTTGGTCTCTTCTGCACGCTTTGTTATCTCAAAAATACGATCGATACCATTATATACAAATAGCTCATTTGAAGGGATTGAGAGTATTTTTCTCTGTAGAGTTTTTGATAAAGTTGTAAAATTCTTATTTCTCTTCAAGGATGATATTTTTTTTAGCTTTCTAGCTGTCATGCTCAGTATTGTATTATGCTGTAGTGAGTTTATAGATTCTTGATGGAGCTTACTGATAAGTTTTGCCGTAAATTCATTATAGACACTGTTTCCAACTCCATTGAGATCACTATATGTCAATAGGTATATTAAGTCAAGCTCTTTTTTGCTACTAAATATCGATGCAAATTGCAATATTGTTTTTTCATTATACAAATCCTCTCTCTGGGCAGTTACGCTCATGAGATCATGATGCTGGATTAGCTTTACTCCTATATCTGAGAGCACCTTCTCTATATCCAATTTCTGGGCAAATATACGAAAAAGTGATGCCCCCACCATTGCGTGATCTTTTTTTCTTCCTTTGCCACAATCATGCAGTAAGACTACCAATTTAAGTAGCAGCTTCTCTTTTTTGCTCAACTGTGCATAAATCTGATTGAGTTGATCATCTTTGATATTCTCCAAATGCCATAAAGCCCTCAAAGAGTGCATATCTACACTATATCTGTGATAGCCGTCAAACTGGGGCAGATCAATGACCTTTTTTAGTGGAGGTATAATATATTTTAGCACCCGTGCCGTGTGCAGTGCCTTGAGTGTTGAGTAGCTATGGGGCTGATTAAATATCTCTTTAGCTGATTTATAAAGTTTTTGATCTAAAAGTTCGGGTTTATTGGCATGTATGATCGATTTAAGCAGTTTTGGGTGTGCTTCAAATGTCATATTTGCATTTTTGTTCAAGAAATTGATTATACCATAAAGGTTTTTTTGAGGCGTAGTAAGATCGAGGCAATTATTATACAGATCAGGCATCATTTCACCGATCATTGCCTCTATCCATATTTTGCTATATAGGTATATTATTCTTAGTGACTCTGTTGTTTTTTTTGCGAAGTTGATATGAGCTTTTGGCGTGTCTGCATATCCCATCATAGATGCAATCTGCGGTATAAGCTCCAAGTTAAGTCTATCCTCTTTTTTGCCTGAAGCCAGATGCAAAGCCGATCTAACTCTAAATAAAAACTCCAATGAAACTCTAAATTTTCTATAGTCATCCTCTTCAATGATTGTATTTGGCAAATCTTTGATACGTGGAGTATTATATAGCAGTTTGCCGATCCAAAAAACCAGATTGGCATCCCTAAAGCCGCCAACACCCTCTTTGAGATTGGGCTCCATACTTAATGGTGATTTTTGGTGTAGCATTTTTTGTTCATGAAGTTTTGCATATATATATTTTTTTGGTTCATCTTTGCGAATGGCAGTTATTCTATTTTCTACCTCTGTCCATAGCGCTCTTGAGCCATCTATATATCGTGATTCCAAAATTGCACTTTTGATAGTGATATCACTGTTTGCAGCCTCTTGCAGTTCGGATATCTCATGCACACGGTGTCCCAGCTTAAGCCCAATATCCCAAAACATATAGAGCATCTTCTCTATTATCTCTTTTGTGTTGTATGCAGGGGTATCTTGATATACAATCATCAAATCTATATCAGAATAGACGCAAAGTTGCTCCCTTCCATAGCTTCCAAGTGCAGCGATAGAGACAGGAATACTATTTTTCATAGGCATAAAATTGCCAAACATTGATCTGAGTGTTATTTTATAGACAAGTTTTATAATATTGTCAATCTTTTGAGTGTGCTTTAGCAAAAAATCCTTGCCACCATTTTGCTGATATAGTGCCGGTAGAGTTTTGAAATACTCATTTATTTCAGCTTTGATTACTTTGGCAATTTCAAAGTCTGACGCATTATTGTGCAATAACTCTTCGATTGCGGCTTTTGTTTTGTCCACTTAGTCACTCCTAATCTATTGCTGTTATAATACCTAAAATATTTTTGCATTAGGGATATGACAAAAGATGAATTTGATAACAAAGATAAAAAATGGCGAAAGACTCAACCAGCAAGAGGCCGAGGCTCTATATGATATAGATCTCTACACCCTTGGAGAGTTGGCAGATCAAATACGCCAATCAAAATATGGTAAAAAGAGTTTTTTCAATGTCAACCGTCATATAAATCCCACAAATGTATGTGCAGATAGTTGCAAATTTTGTGCCTATTCAGCAAGTCGTAAAAATCCAAACCAATACACTATGACACACGATGAAGTGGTAGCAATAGCCCAAAAAGCTTGGGATAGCGGAGCAAAAGAGGTGCATATCGTATCCGCACACAACCCAAGTGATGGGGCAGAGTGGTATATGGGGGCTTTTCGCAAAGTCAGAGCAGCGCTACCGGATATTCATATCAAAGCAATGACAGCCGCTGAGGTAGATTTTTTGCATCGCAAATATGGCTATAGCTATGATGAGGTTCTTGATATGATGATCGAGAGTGGAGTTGATTCTATGCCGGGGGGTGGAGCAGAGATTTTTGATGAAAAGGTGCGCGAATACCTGTGCAGTGGCAAAGTCAAATCAGATCAATGGATAGATATACATCGCAAATGGCACCAAAGAGGCAAAGAGTCCAATGCCACTATGCTGTTTGGTCACATAGAGAGCAGGGCGCACCGCATAGATCATATGTTTAGACTTAGGAAGCTGCAAGATGAGACCGGTGGATTCAATGCTTTTATCCCTCTTGTATATCAAAAGGAGAACAATTTTCTAAAGGTCAAAGATTTCCCTACCGGGCAAGAGATACTCAAAACTTATGCAATCAGTCGAATAGTGCTTGACAATATCCCTCACATCAAAGCCTATTGGGCAACCTCTACTATAGGTCTGGCACTCATAGCCCAAGAGTTTGGTGCAGATGATTTGGATGGCACGATTCAAAAAGAGTCTATCCAGTCTGCTGCAGGAGCAGCCAGTGCCAATGGTATGGCGATAGATGATTTTGTATCACTGATCAAAAATGCAGGTTTTATCCCAGTGGAGAGAGATAG
>CAZVPN010000118.1:0-4186 GCA_964628135.1 uncultured Campylobacterales bacterium | reverse complement strand
AGATCAAAGATAATGCGACTCTGCTCAAGATCAGGACATGCCGCATAGCCAAAGCTGTATCTGGCACCTCTGTATCTTCTCATTCTGACATCTCTGAGACTTGCACCCTCATCCTCTTTTAGTATGCCAAGATCGATGCGTATCTGTTTGTGTACCACCTCCGCTAAAGCCTCGGCCAACTCTACAGAGAAGCCATGCACCATATTATACTCTAGATATTTGCCCTCTTGATAGAGCTTTTTTTCATACTCTGAAAATTTTGCCCCTGCACTCACACAAGTCAATGCTATCACATCATCTCTATCGTGAGCAAAAAAATCACTCAATGCACGGTGCGGTTTGCGTCTTTGGCGTGGAAAGCTAAAAACATATTTTGCCCTGCCTTGCACCTGCTCAAACGGCTCTCTGTTGGCATTGGCATCTATATTCCACCCCTCGCTCTCATCAAAAAGCAGCAGCTCTTGATCGTTGCTTCTGACCGGATAATAGCCATATAAGATGGTAGGGTCAAAAAGATCATTTTCTATAAACTCTCTCTTGAGTCTCTCATACTCCGGATAGACCTTTTGTTCAAGCAGCTTTTCATACTCTGCCTTGTCCATTTTGCCTTTTTTGTAGCCCCAATGCATCTTGATGACAGATTTTTTATTTACCCAATCAAATACCATCTCTAGATCCAAGTCACTCTTTTGAAGCACCCTTCTACCCCAAAATGGAGGGGTTGGTATATCTACGGGTTTTGGCATTTTTATCTCTTCAAACGGCGGTATGATCACCTCTTTTTTCTCTTTGGTCTCTACTCTCTCTTTCATATCGCCTGCCAATCTTGTATCTAGCTTGGCATCAGGGTTGGTTAGCTTCTCCTTGTTGAACTCCTCTATCCTGCTCATAGCCACAACACCATCAAAGGCATCACGACAATAAAAGATAGGTCCATCATATATAGGCCGGCAAAAATCATCCACAAAGCTACGAGTCAAGGCAGCACCGCCAAGCAATACCGGAGTGGTGATACCACGCCTTGCCATCTCCTCAAGATTCTCTTTCATCACACCTGTGGATTTGACCAGCAATCCACTCATACCGATAGCGTGTATCTCTTGGTTTTGTGCCACTTCGAGATATTGGTCTAGTTCACATTTGATACCTATATTGACTACTTTAAATCCATTGTTTGATAGTATAATATCTACCAAATTTTTGCCCACATCATGCACATCACCTTTGACGGTGCCAATGACCAAAGTGGTATCTGTCTCTTTCTCTTGTTTGGTCAAGTATGGATTGAGATAATCAACGGTAGCCTTCATAGTCTCAGCTGATTGGAGCACAAACGGCAGCTGCATCTCTCCATTTCCAAAGAGCTCTCCTATGACTTTCATACCATCGATAAGTATCTCATTGACGATTGTATCCGGATGTATCTTCTCTCTAACCTGTTCAACAAATGGAATAAGCCTCTCTTTGTCTCCATCCATCAAGAGCTTTTTGATCTTCTCCTCATCGCTTAGAGCCTCAAACTCCTCATCACTGCCTGCATCTTCGAGGCTTTTGTCTGAAAAATGCTCAATAAATTTGAACAAAGAGTTCTCATCGGCATGAAAAAGCAGCTCCTCACAAACATCTATATCCTCTTGACTCATCTTGGCAAGTGGGACAATATGCTTGACATTGATAATAACAGAGGTCAATCCCGCCTGCACACAGTGGTGCAAAAAGACTGAATTTAGATAGATTCTAGCATTTTTGTCAAGTCCAAATGAGATATTGCTAAGTCCCAAAGTGGTGCTGCACTCAGGATGTCTCTTTCTAAACTCTCTGATAGCCTCCATAGTCTGCACGGCGGCATCTCTATACTCTTCATCACCCGATCCGACGGTAAATGTCAGCATATCAAATATCAAATTTCTAGGATCGATACCGTGACGATTGACTGCCAAATCATATATTCTCTCTGCGATTCTCAATTTGTCTTCGGTAGTTTTTGCCATACCTTTTTCATCTATTGTCAAGGCTACAAGTGCAGTTCCAAATCGCTTGCTAAGCTGGCATATAGCATCTAGCTTCTCTTCACCGTCTTCAAGGTTGACGGAGTTGATGATGGGCTTTCCGCCGATACACTTTAGTGCCTCTTCCATCGTATTGACTCTGGTGGCATCAGGCATAAGTGCAAGTGGGATCTTTTGGTTATAAAGCTCCATCACGGCACGCATATCCTTGGCACCGTCACGACCGGCAAACTCCACATTGACATCCAAACAGTGTGCACCATCACGCACTTGAGCTTGACCTACCGTCAATGTCCCTTCATAATCGCCCGCAAGTATCAACTCTCTAAAGGCTTTAGAGCCGGTAGCGTTGGATCTCTCTCCTATGAGCAGTGGTGCAGGCTCTTGAAAAAGCGGTGTTGCATTGAAAAGTGATGCGATAGATATGGGCATTGAGCCTTTTGGCTTTTTGGGCACACTACCCTCCAATGCCTTACGAAGCTCAATGATATGTTGAGGAGTGGTGCCACAGCACCCTCCCAAGAAGCTTACTCCATCGTATTGGGCAAACTTTGATTCTATATCGGCAAACTCGTTTGGTCCCATTGGGTAGTAGGTGTATCCACCCCTGTTTTGAGGCAATCCTGCATTGGCTGAGACAGATATCGGCTTGTGCCAAATTTGAGATAGTGTTTTGACATGTTTCTCTACTTGATCCGGACCTGTTCCACAGTTGAATCCAAGAGAGAGTATATCAAAAGGCTCCATTATAGCTGCGATTGTATGCACATCGGTGCCTATCAGCATAGAGCCGCTTAGCTCCATTGTTACAGATACCATTATAGGTCTTTGGACACCTCTATCCGAACAGGCATCTTGACAAGCGTGTAGTGCAGCTTTGATCTGAAGTGGATCTTGACAAGTCTCAAGCAAAAATACATCAACCCCGCCATCTATCAGTCCAAATGCTGCCTTTTTGTATCCATCATACATCTCATCATAGTGTATATGTCCAAGGGATGGCAGCTTGGTGCCCGGCCCCAAAGAACCCAAGACAAATCTAGGCTTGTCATCTGTAGAGTATTCGTCACAAACGGATCTGACGATCTGAGCACCCTTTTTGGCAAGCTCATAAGCCCGCTCACCCATACCATACTCATCAAGCACCCACGGCATCGCACCAAATGTGTTGGTCTTGATAAGATCTGCACCCGTCATTGCATACGATTTGTGAACTCTACGCATAAGTTCGGGTGCAGTGGCATTGAGTAGCTCATTACACCCCTCTTGGGAGACTCCACTCTCATCTATCCATGCACTATCGGGCACTTGCAAATTTTGGATCTGAGTTCCGGTAGCACCATCGACGATGAGAAATCTCTCATTGATGATACTTTTTATCTGCTCTTGGATTGTCATTTGTGCTCTGTGTCCTTTGGTGTGCAGATTATCTCTCGATAGCCACTACTCCGCCACGGACTATCTCGATTGGGTTGTATCTTTTGGATGCTGATATGAAGTGTTTGATACGCTCTGGCTCATCTGCTACCATAGCTATGACTATCTTTTCTCCGACATTGACTACACCGCCATTATAAGCCGAACAGAGCACCTCTATATCGCTAAGGCTCTCCTCGATAGGAAATTTGATAAGCACCATCTCCTTCTCCACCATCTCTTCATGTTCAATCACTTTGAATGTAGGTATGAGTTTGTGTAGCTGCTTAATGATCTGCTCTATTACTCTCTTGTTGCCTTTGGTTACTATGGTGATATGCGACATATCTGTCTCTGGAATAGGAGCTACGGTAAGTGACTCGATATTGTATCCTCTGGCAGCAAACAGCCCTGATACTCTAGCCAATACTTGAGCCTCATTGAGGACAACTACAGATATAACTCTTCTGACTGCTTCCATCTTACTTCTCCTCCTTATACTCAAGCATCATATTATAGAGTGCTCCGCCTGCAGGCACCATAGGCAAGACATTTTCCATCCTGTCTATCGCAACATTGATGAAGGTTACTTTGTTTTGCTTGATTGCATCCTTCAATGCTGCATCAAACTCATCTTTGCTCTCTACATCATAGCCTATCCCGCCGCAAGACTCAGCTAGCATTTTCCAGTTTGGCTGAAAACTCAAATCAGTCTCGGCATATCGCTTATCATAAAAGAAAGTTTGCCACTGACGCACCAT
>CAZVPN010000117.1:0-4198 GCA_964628135.1 uncultured Campylobacterales bacterium | reverse complement strand
TTTTGCCCAGCAGCCAAATCCTAAATCTTGCGGATAGCTACTGCACTGTGATTGTAGTCTGGTTCTTTGGATTGCGGATCTAGGATATCGTTGGTGAGGTAGTTTATCTCTCTGTGTGATAGGGGTAGAAATATTGCTCCTTTTTTGATGGTGGTGATTTTGGCTACTGATACCAACTTGCCTCTTTTGGAGACAATCTCTACTTTGTCGCCGTCAATAATGCCAAGATTGTCGGCATCGTCTGGATTGATCTCTACAAAGTGTAGTGGTTTATATTTGAGTAGTTTGTCTATTTTGGCGGTTTTGCTTCCGCTGTGCCATTGGTCTCTGGTGCGTCCTGTAAGTAGGATAAATGGACAGTTTTCATCTCTTTGCTCAGATTGCTCAAGATTTTGGACTATATGTAGCCTAGCCTTTTTATCCGGAGTCATAAATCTATCATTCTCAAACAATCCTGCTCCCCACTCAAACGGCTCACTCTTTAGCCTCTCATAATCAGCCTTGTAGATATCTAGATGAGCATCTTGACTGAGTCTGCACATCTGCTGATACTCCTCAAAAACCTCCTTTGTGTCTGAGTAGTCAAAGGCTTCTTGATATCCCAAAGCTTTGCCAATCATGGCAAATATCTGCCAATCTTGCAATATCTCGCTATCACTAGCAAACGACTCTACTCTAGTAAGTGTGCGATCCATATTGACCTGCGTGCCCTCCTTGTAACCAAACGGAAGTGCCGGCAGGCGAATATGTGCATAGCTGCTTGTCTCACTTCCTTCATAAGCATTTATCTCTACTACAAGCTTGCACTTTTTGATAGCCTCCTCTACAAAGTGGCGATTTGGCAGATGATACACCGGATCGGTATGACAAATGATGAGAATATCAAGCTCACCCTCATATGCAGCCTCTAGCATCTCAAATGCACTCAAACCGTTTGCGTTGGGCAATTTTGGTGTATCCCAAAACTTAGATACTTTGTTGATATTTTCGGGCGTATAATCCAAATGAACCGCCAGCATAGTGCTAAGTCCACCTACCTCTCTGCCTCCCATAGCATTGGGCTGACCCGTCAAAGAGAATGGTCCGGCTCCCTTTTTGTTGATCTGAGCGGTGATTAGATGCAGATTGTGGATGGCTAGATTTTTATCCACACCTTGAGATGACTGATTGACTCCCATTGTCCAAGCTGTAATGATTCGATCACTCTCTTGCCATAACTGCACCAACTCATCTATCTGATTGGCATCAAGCCCACTTCTTGATAGCAACAACTCACTATCCATAGAAGCTAGTGCCTTTTTGAGATCATCATATCCATTTGTGTGATTTTGGATAAACTCTTGATCTATTGCATCGGACTCTATCAATCTCTTGGCAAGCAGATTGAGCAAGTCAATATCACCGTTTGGAGCAATCGGCAAATAAAGATCGGCTATCTTGGCAGTAGGGGTAAATCTAGGATCGATCACCACCACTTTGAGTCCATTTTTTTGTGCTTTTTTGATATGGTTAAATAGCACCACATGCGACTCTGCTGCGTTGCTGCCTATTAGTATCAATAGCTTGGCGTGATAGATATCTTCTATACGCACCGGCACATAATCCACCCCATATGCCTTTTTGTATCCCACCACGGCACTAGACATACAGGTGCGTGAATTTGTATCGCAATGTGGCGTGCCCACAAAGCCTTTGGCAAGTTTGTTTGCCACATAATAGTCCTCATTTAGCATTTGACCCGATAGGTAAAAGCCTATGCGAGATGGATCACTCTTTTTGATACTTTGGGCTATTTTTGAGATGGCATCTTTGTAGTTTGATGGCTCAAACTCATCATCGATACTCTCTCTTGCCTGCACTTGAGTGAGCCTATTTTTATCCATACTCTCTATTTGGGATACCCCTTTGGCACAAGACATCCCTTTGTTGGTAGGGTATGATTTGAGCCCTTTTAGATGCCTATTTTGTATCTCAAATTTGCACCCTACCCCGCAATATGCACATACAGTTTGCATCTATATCTCCTTGAGCAGAGTCATCAACTCAGAAAAGACCTGAGCCCTTGAGGATCTATCTTCGTGTGTCATCAGGTATATTGCCTCTGAGAGTTTGGGGTGCACCTTTGGATTGATGCGGCTTACTTCATCTCTTTTGATCTTTCGCGGTGATTTGAGCACAGGCTCTATCCCCTCCACTGCTTCATATCTCTTCTCATTGGTTAGGAGCCTAAAGAGTCTAAGCCCAAAGTGAAATATCTCAAACTGCTCATTTTTGTAGCTTTTTGGCTCACTCTCAAGCTCAAAAAACTCACTCATACCAAGCTTTTGCTCCAATACAAAGTTGACTTTGGTATAAAATGCGATTGCCTGATAGCTATAAAGCGTGGACAAAAATCTACTCTCAAACTCCTCAAAGCTCTCATTTTTGTTTTTGAATTTTGCATATGCTTTGATCAGATACTTGACATGATGCTTTGCTTCAGTAATTGGCAGAGTTTTGTGTAGAGTGTATGCCTCTTTTGGCTCTCTTGTGATCTTACCGCCGATAAATAGATGCACCCCATCTACTCTATTGCCCTCATCATCTTTTGCCTTGCAGCCCTCAAAACCTATATCACCTACACCGTGGATACCGCACCCCTTGGGGCATGCTGACCAATTGAGTCTAATTTGCCCCTCATCTAGTGCCACCTCTGAAGCCAAAAAAGCTGACAAGTCCAAAGCATCAGGCTTGTTTGGTATCACCCCATAACTACAAGTATGCGTGCCTGCACATGCTATTGTATCTTTGTAGTATATATTTTGATACCTGCTGTATGCAGATATAAGCTCCTCTTTGTCAAACTCTTCAAATGACTCATCCTTGATACCTACAATGTATATATTTTGATCATAACTGAGCCTAAGCTCTCCACTGCCATACTTTTGTGCCAAGCTGGATAACTCTATCATATCATCACCGTTAAATACGCCCGATGGCACTATCATCTTGTAGGCAAATGTGCCATCTTTGAGGAGTATTTTGGCACTTGAATAGTTAAGATGCTTGGATTGCACCATCACCACACCTGCATCTTGATACTCTCTGTCTGCCTCCTTTTTGACCGCATCCACAAACGCCTCTACACCCACATCAAGTAGCAGAAAATGTAGTCTATTTTTATTGCGATTATCGCGATAGCCATACTCTCTAAAGACTCTCAAAATAGCCTCATAGAGGTGTGGCACATCTTTGGCTTGGACAAAAAGATTGGCATCTTTGGCTACTACACCGACTCTAGCTCCAAGGTATAGATTGAAACCAAATACTCCATCTTTTTGAGCCAACACAAATGAGCAATCATGCCCATAGATATTGCAACTGTTTGAGAGTGAACCGAGTATGCCGGTATTGAACTTACGCGGCATTGTGGATATCCACTCTGGATTTTTGATAATCCTACTCTCAATCTCATCTACTATTGGCGATGTCTCTATCACATTATCAAACGCCAAACCATCTAGAGGATCTGAGACTATATTTCTATTGTTGTCCACTCCTGTTTGGAAGGTGCTAAGCCCCACCTCCTCTATCTCTTTGATCACTTTGGCGATATTGCCAATCTCTATAAATCTCAGCACCACTTGCATACGAGTCGATAGATCTATATATCCATTGCAATATTTTTTGGCAACCTCTCCTATGCGTCTAGCTTGAGTAGCAGTGAGTCTGCCCGATGGGATACGAACCCTAAGCATAAAATCCGTCCCCTTATCAAAAAGTCCAAAACACTTCAAAAAATAGGCACTATCCTCTTTGGCAAGTTCATCATATCCGCCTGCTGCTATCTCATCAAGTCTATTATATACTTCTAGTGGTGCTTTGAGTTTTTTGGTTATCTCTACTTTATTCTCTTTTTTGCTTCTATTCTCTTTGGCTTTTTTCAATATATCTGACATATTTATACCTTTACTAATAAATCTTCGACATTATATTATATAGTTATCCAATATTTAATACTGCAATTGTATAAATTTTAATCAATAAACTATTTATTTTTTCTACCTAATCATATATAATTGCACCATCAAATATTTAGGAGACAATATGGCAGGATTTAGTAAACTCAAAGGCGAAGGGCACTTTCCGACCCTTTTTATGGCGTTTTTGTATTTTGATATGAGTTTTATGGTGTGGACAATGCTTGGTCCACTATCTA
>CAZVPN010000116.1:0-4287 GCA_964628135.1 uncultured Campylobacterales bacterium | reverse complement strand
GAGGCGTAATCATCCATACCCTCGTTTATATATTTGTCTCTATCGCCTTTTAGTGCATTTGCTGTCAATGCAATTATTGGGACATGATCTGCGTTTGAACCAATTTCATACTCTATTATACGATGTGTGGCTTCCACACCTCCCATTACCGGCATTTGCACATCCATAAAAATAATATCATATTTATTTTCCAGAAACATATCCACGGCTTCTTGACCATTTTTTGCTAAAGATACATCTAACCCAAGATCTTCCAAAACTCTTTTGATAAGCTTCTGGTTGATCTCGTTATCTTCTGCAACCAGAGCCTTGGTATTGTCAAATTTTATGTCAGAATCTTGGTCCCTATTCTCTTCCAAGATTGATTTATCACCGAAAATAATCTCAAAAGTTTTTAATATCTTGCTCATATTTATCGGTTTGAAGAATACTCTATCAATCTTATCTTCTACTTTTTCAAGCATAGGCTTCAGATCACCGGTAGTTATAACGACTTTTTTGATATTTAAGTTCAGGTACTTTTCTAACTCATCTCCTCTTCTACAATATCTATGATTGACAAACAGAAGGTCTGGCAAATCTTTTTCATCCAATTCGAGTAGTGTTTTACACTCATAGGCCTTAAATTCGGCTCCTGTGTACTCCACATAGGCTTTCAATTCATCACTCATAGCCCTTTTAATATTTATATCCGGCACAAGATATCCGATCTTATATCTACTATAATCCGGTTTTTCTCTCTCTATATTTGGCTCAGCTTTTTTCAGTGGTATAGAGAAGAAGAATGTAGAGCCTTTATCCTCTTCGCTCTCTATATCAAGCTTGCCGCCCATCATCTCGACAAGTTTTGATGAAATAGCCAACCCCAGTCCTGTACCGCCGAATTTTCTGCTTGTAGAGACATCTGCCTGAGAAAAAGCTTCAAATATTTTATCCTTCTGCTCATCGGTAATACCTATGCCTGTATCAGATACGGCAAATTCCAAAGTTACATCCTCATCCGTTTCTTCCACTTTTTTTATAGATATATCTACATTTCCGGTTACACTGGTAAACTTAATTGCATTACTTATAAGGTTTACAAGAATTTGCGATATTTTGGTTGGATCCCCTATCAAAACCGCAGGCAGGTCAGGCTCAATATAAACTCCAAGCTCAATATCTTTTTCGGCTGCCCTTGCACCATATGATTCAATTGCTGACTCAAACTTGACCACCGGATCAAATCCTATACTCTCCAATTCTATTTTTTCCGCTTTGATTTTTGAGAGGTCCAAAATATCATTTACTATAACAAGCAAATTGTCAGAGCTATGCTCTATAACGGATATAAACTCCTCCTGCTCAGGTGTCAACTCCGAGGCTTTTAGAAGTTGAGTGAATCCAACTATTCCATTCAGTGGTGTTCTAATCTCGTGTGACATATTGGCCAAAAACAGATCTTTTGCCTGGTTTGCCTCTTTGATTGTCTTTACCAAAAACCCGTATATCTCCTCAGTATCTTTCCGTTCAACTATATCTTCAAGTTCTCTTTGCTGTTCATGACTCAAAACTGTTTCAATATTTTTCAAAGTATCTTCAAATAGTTGCCTGTCTTTATTGAGGTTTCTATAAATAACAAAAAGAACAAAAAGGGCTATTAATGTCAAAGTTGAAACAATGGCATATCTTATAGTAGTATTGCGCGCTTCACTTATGCCCTCATTAACTCTTTTTTGGATATCGAAAAAAAGTATTTTTTGAGGTGATTTAATATATTCTATCTTTTTATTGGTCGCATCAAGCCACCCTTTTACTGGTACTCCATATAAGCCCTTCAATGAATTACTAAATATTTTAGCGCGTTCGTCATTACCTATATCAGTAAATATTTTTGGATTAAATTTTTTATTAAGTTTTGATAACAATATCTTGTCATCTATGTCATCAAATGATAGTGGTATTTCATTTGCTAGAACAGTATCCCACAATTTAAAATCTCTATTGCTCATCTTAGTATTTCTTGCAACTACAAAGGCGATAAAGGATCTTTCATTAGCAATATTTTCTTTTAGCTCGATAGTGTAAAGATAATCAAAAAAGTTATTTTTTAATACTTGCGGTATCTTGTTGGTGGCTATTAGTTTTGCGCTTCCTATAAAAGGCTCAATAATCTTTTTTTGATAAACTTCAATTAGTATGTTTTCATAATCTGAGCTCAAGACATCTACCTGAGTACGAACATACTCTAGATTTTCCAGAATGCTCTTTATGCGTTTTTTTTCCAAAATAAACTCTTCATCGGAATCAATAAATCTCTTAATATCTAATATAGACTTATTTACTTTCTCTCTTGACTTTTTTATGGCTGCCAGCTCTTTATCACTATTATCTGCCAAATATACAGCACTTGCATCTCTCTCCTCATCTATCAGATTCAAAACATTATCGATTTTTTCTATAAACACAATATTGTTGGCACTCTTTTCTGCTTTTTCATAATTCAAATAGGAGATATAGCCAAAATACAAAAGTGCAGCCAAAATCAAAGTGACTGCAAGTATCAACGAAATCAATATGTTTTTATTGTTTATCATTTTCATAGCTACACCTTATTGATTTTTACTGTGGAATATTGATATTTGAGAGATCAGTTTTTCCAGATACATATTGGAACTTTGCAAAATATTCGGCAAAAACAACTCCTTCGATTTAAAAAAGTATTTATCTGTTTGCCATAATGCCAAAAGCTCTTCAGCTTTACTTTTCATATTGATCGGATAACTATATTGACCAATCTCTCCAAGGTTTTTATCAAGCTTACTTATTGAATCATCTATTTGATTATTGTTGATAGGAGAATCAAATCCAACATTAATAGCCATGTAATACTTTGCTGCTCTCTCTATAAGAAATTTGATCTCCTTGGATATTTTTATCATCTTCTCCTCTTTTGAAAAAGCATACAAGTGTGCCTTTTCAATAGAATTTGCACCCTCAAGAAAAGTTTCACTGTAATCGAGCATTAAAGCTGCATTATCTTTGTTTGTTTTTTGCATTAGCATATCCGCAATTTGACTCTTGCTGTAGGCAAGAAATTCTAAGATATCTTTAGTATCACTATCTTTGGTTGTCGTGGCAATTATTCTGAAGTCTTTATTCAATTTATCCAAAGATGAAAGTAGCTCCTTTTTTATTACTCTCTTCTCAGGATATTTGTATAAATATAGATAATCCTTTGCAATTTTTTGACTTAGATATCTGATATTCTCCGAGGCTTCAAGCACTTTGACGTCACCTATTGTTGCTGCATATATGTTTGTGGGGGACAAAATTAAAAAGGTCAAAATAAATAAAAGATTTTTCATGTCAATCCCTATTTTTGATAAAGTTTTACATACATGTTTGTAACTGTATTCATCTCGTTGGTTATGGTGTCTGTTGTGTTAAACACGATCAAGGGCAAGCCTCCTTTTTCAATATTCAAATAAAATTTGTAAACTATCTTCCATAACCTATTGATCTTATTTAATTTGCGATTAATCTCCGGGGTATTGGAAGGATTTTGCATAAGCAAATCTTGAACATCTCCAAAATCCTTTACTGCTCTTTTCATTTGATCTACCGTATTTTTATCTTTGATGCCTGCCTGATATGCAATATAGTATTTTGCAATCCTTTGAGCCAACATTCGCTGTCTTCCGGCTTTTGCCACAAGACCAGACTCCTCTATATTGCTCTTTTTTTTGAGAGAATCAACAATATATTGACTGCCTTCCAACATCGACTCGCTCAAATCGAGTGCAATTTGCGCATTGTCAAGATTATATTTTTTCCTTGCTGTATCTTTAAAATCTTCACTGCTCATCTTTACAAAAGCAAGAAGATTTTTGATATCTGGATCATTTATTGATTCGAGTAGAATTTTGTGTGATTTTGTTAGCTCATCAAGAGATTTTTTCATCTCTTTATTTGCCTTTTCTATAGCTATATTTTTCCCTATATACAGATAATCTTTGGCTATTCTCTGTGAAAGCATTCTCTGTCTGCCTGCCAGATCTATCAACTTTATGGTATCTGAGGCGGCCATAGATATCTTTGACTGATTGTTCTGTGATTCTGCCATAGCCAATCCGGACAAAATTGATACCGATATAGCTACCGCTTTAAGTTTATCCAATAGCTTATTTCCCATGTTATCTCCTTTTTTGTTGTTGTCTATTTTATCTTTATATCTCTTCATCTCTTTAGTTTGCTGGTAATTATTTTTTATTTTTTGCCTCCTGTGCTGCATACAATCCTGTTGCA
>CAZVPN010000115.1:3101-4380 GCA_964628135.1 uncultured Campylobacterales bacterium | reverse complement strand
ATCAAACAATCGGTATCGCTCTTTCGGTTCTGCCTTTGAATTTGAAGTATATGTCTCCTATCTCATAATCTATGCTTTTGTCGTTTTTGATTAGGGTTAGGCTTTGGGGTGGGATGTTTTGGGGGTTGATGTGGCCACTGTGTGAGTGTAGGGTGGCTGGGTATGTGCTGGTGTTTAGCACCCAAAAATCGCTATGGTCAGGATCGCTCTCAAGCTCCTCTTTGATGCCGTGTTTGTGTGAGCTTGCTATTCCTTCTAATATGAAAATATCATTATAAAATGAGTCATCCATGGATTGTGGCAGAAGCTCACCTTTGCTGTTTCTAGATACAAACGCCACTATATCTATATTGTCGGCTGTCTTTTTGTTGATGAGTCTGTAGAGCTCTTTTTTGTCTTTGATCTTCTCCATGCCTTTGAAACTATGGTAGGCATCGATGTGAGCATTTAGTATCTGTTTTTGGAGTTTGTCAAATTGTAGATACTCGTAGGATATTTTCTTTTTTTTGACATAATCTTCCAATCTATTGCCAAGTGCGGTGCTTTTTTGAGATATTGGTTTATTGATGATGGGATCCAAATGTCGTCTGTTGAGCTTAGCAATCCAAAATATTGCTCTATTGATCCTCTCTCCAATGTTATTGAAAAGCCTTATGAGAGGGTTGTTTTCGCCAAAAATTCTCTCAAGCCAATTGAGCAGCCAACTCAGAGCAAATACCTCCAAAATAGGCGTAATCCAAGAATCAAGCATAAAGCCGGTAACTTTAATGATAATCGCAAGTGCAGTTTTGGACACTCCTATGACAAAGACCTTTAACTCAGTAAAGAGCAAAATATTATTGAGATATCCTGTCTCGTAGATACCCCAAAATAGCAATCCTATCAAGACTATCGGCAGCAGTATATTTTTGAGTTTTGCTTTGAAATTTAGGGCTTTGTAGTATCTTGTCAATTCGCTAAAACCTTTGGACATAGGTTTGAAAATGTTTCTTTCAAGCCACCTGGCAAAGACATTATCCAAAAACCATCTCTTGATCAACATAGAGATACCCTGAACAATAGTCAAGCTTTTGATAAATGTGATAAGCTTGAGCTTGGAAACAGCCACAAATGAGAGTAGAGCAGACTTAAATGCCAAGGCCACCAATACCATATATCCCGCAAGCCAATCATAAATAGAAGGATATATATAGCTAAGTACACCACCGACTACAGCAGGTATCAAAACAGCCAACAAAGCAATATACCTACGCCTAATCTGCATAAAACCACCTCAATT
>CAZVPN010000115.1:0-3001 GCA_964628135.1 uncultured Campylobacterales bacterium | reverse complement strand
TATACGCCCGTTGCCTTTTTCCACAATATCGATGCATTCATTCCAAGCCAAATAATCAAACCCATTCCTATAGTAGCTATCCAGCCAAGGTTGTTCCATTTGGATGTATCGATTATATCATATTGAGCCAAACCCCATACAAAGGCAGCTATTACCGCGATCGCTATTATCATTCCATATATTTTGATGCTCTGCATGATCGCTTTGATTGCCATTATCCAAAGTGCCAGCATGACAAGTATAAAAAATGGCTTGAATCCAGAAAGCGGATCACTGTGACTTATGTAGTTGACGAAGTTGTATGATGTCGGATTCCATGTACCAAGTGCCAAAGCCATAGATAATACAAGTGATACCCACCATCGCAGATGCGACTCTATTTTGCCGCTTTTTGTCCTGCTCTTTGTAGTAAAAAATCCTGCCATGAGATCACTCCTTGAAAAATAGTTTTTGATATTATAGTAAAAAAGTATAAAGAGCTATAAAATTTTTGATATAATTGTTTTATCGAGTTTTAAAGGGCTATTATGAGTAGAGAAGGGTTTGAAAGTAGCGGTTCGTGCTTGGGGATTTTCGGGGTGATTTTTTTGATTCCATTTGGCATATTGGCGATATTGGCATTGGGGTATGCAGGCATATTGCCATTTAAGGTGGGATTGCACACCTTGATCACAATCGCGGTAATATTTGTTATATTTATATTTTTTATCAAACACAATGCCAGTTATGCAGCCTGCAAAATATCAAATAATTTTCCCATAATGGAAGATAGGTTGCAGGAGGCACTTAAGGCTAATGCTCTCACAATACTCGGCAAAGCAAAATCAACACTTACCGTTCGTGATTTTTTGG
The DNA here is from genome assembly GCA_964628135.1 of uncultured Campylobacterales bacterium. Taxonomy (GTDB): domain Bacteria; phylum Campylobacterota; class Campylobacteria; order Campylobacterales; family Sulfurovaceae; genus JAAXPZ01. Next base: position 2,149 of record CAZVPN010000115.1, on the reverse strand, counting down.
ATGATTACTTCAGAGGTGTTAGGGATGACAATTTTGCCAAGGTTGCAAGCTCAGTTTTTCCTATGCTCGGTATTTTAGGTACTTTTATAGCTATAGCACTCTCAATGCCAGACTTTACAGTTTCAAGCAGCGAAAAACTTGATCAGGAGATATCAATCTTGCTCTCAGGTATAGGAACGGCATTTTATGCCTCTATTTATGGTATTTTTCTATCACTTTGGTGGATATTTTTTGAACGCAGAGGGCTTGCAAGGATAGAGAACAATACATTAAATCTCGAGAAGCTGTATAGTGGGCATATATGGAAAAAGAGCGAACTTACTAAACATGAGCATATGCAGACCGAACTCAAAGACCAAAAGGTTATAGAGACGCTAAAAGATACCTTCAATTTGGATTTTTTAAAGGATTTGAATAGTCAGTATATGAGAAACTTTAAAACAATAATTGATGATACGACAAATAGTTTTGAGCGTATTGCTACTCATATGGAGAGTGTATCCAGAGATCTTCGCAAAACTATTGATGAAATGAACTCCCACCAAGAGAGTGTAGAGGCAATCAAAACATTGAAGCAGGATATCGGGCAGTTCATGGATGGAGTGGAGCGTTTGAGTAGCGGTCTCGAGAACTTTAACGGCAGTGTTGATCATACATTTGAAAAGATAGATCAAGAGTTGGCCAAATCTGTAGATAAACTTGCCGAATTTGGAGATACGATAGTTGAGTATAACAGAAGAGTTGAGGATAGATTTGCAAAAGGCACCAAAGAGTAACAATGTTTAGAGACAGAAAAAGCAGCGACCAGAGCAATTTTTGGATATCTTATGCCGACTTGATGGCAGGATTGCTTTTTGTATTTATTTTATTGATAGGAGCAATCGTATCCAAATCAATGATACTTAGAGAAGATCTATACGCCAAAGAGAAAAAGCTTGGAGAGACTCAAGTAACACTGATGGAGAAGATGGATCGTCTTGAGGAAGCTCAAAAAAAGATGAAGTCATTGAAAAAAAATCTCACGAACAAAGAGAATACTCTTGAGAAAGCCAAACAAAAACTCGGTGAAAGTAATGAAAAAATCTCAAAGCAAAATAGGATAATAACTACACAAAAGCACAAAATCAAACTACAAGCTGACGAAGTAAGAAAGATGCATATACTTCTTGCAGACTTGCAGGAATCATTGCAAGAGCAAAAAGAATCAAATAGGAAGTTAAGCAGCAAAGTTGTATCTTTAAAAAATGATCTTAACAGCACAAATGTCTCTTTGGTGTTGACGAAAAATCAACTTAAACTTAAAGAACATGATCTTGAAAAGCTAAATCAGCTTCTGCTTGCAAGAAACAGCAAAATAGATACCCTAAATAAAAAAATAATGATCTTGCAAAATCTAACGCAGGAGAGCAACGCGACTATACAACAGAAGCAGAAAAAGCTTCAAGAGTATATCGGAAGGGTAATAGTGTTATCAAATTCATTGACCGACAAAGAGAATGAGCTCAAGTTAAAAGACAAAAAACTTGCAGAGCTGCTTGGGGGACTTGATCAAAAAAAGAGCAAATATGATGAGCTGATAGCCAAGCTCAAAAAGCAAAAGGCTCGTATCAAATCTCTAACAGGTATCAGGCTCAAAGTCATAGCAGCTCTCAAGGAGACATTGGGCAAGAAGATAAATATCGATCGAAAAAGCGGCGCCTTGCGGTTATCATCAAATATATTGTTTGACAAAGGCAGCAGCACACTCAAGGAGGAGGCAAAGTCTGAGCTAAAGAGTGCTTTTGAGGATTATATCGGTGCACTAGTCAGCAATGAAGCTATCCGTCCATATCTAGATAGGATAATCATAGAGGGTCATACCGATAGCGACGGAACATACCTGTATAACCTAAAGCTATCTCAAGAGCGTGCACTCTCTGTGATGAATTACCTGCTTACTCTACCCATATCCAAAAAGTATAATCTCAAAAAATATCTTGTAGCAAGTGGTAGGGCATATCAAGATAGAATCATGCATAACGGCATAGAGGACAAAGAGGCATCTAGAAGAATAGAGATAAAATTTAAGCTCAAAAATCAAGATGCAATGCAGGAGATTGAGAGGATACTTGATGAAAAATAACTCTTATGAGCCAAAACATATCAAAAT
>CAZVPN010000114.1:0-4574 GCA_964628135.1 uncultured Campylobacterales bacterium | reverse complement strand
CTGAAGTTTTTTTGTAGGCATATTGTGCAACTTTAAGTGCTCTGTCAGCATCCTCTTCTTTGCATATCGGATAGATGCTTGCAACTTTGCCGCTATATGGATTTTTGATCTCTGCCATATCGACTCTCAGCTCTTCGGTAGAACCAAAAAGAATTTTTGCCTCTTTGTTTCTATCTGCTATATCAGGCACGCGAACTCCTTGTTTGCATTATGCTACTATATTGTGAAGCTCCGGAATATTTGTATAATACCCAATCTCCGCATATTGGCACTTGCCATCTCCATATATGATTACTTTTGAGCCTTCATCATAAATAGATTTCAATGCAATACATCTCTCTTCAGTAATATATTTTGCATCTATTATAATATATTTATATCTGTTTTCTCGGGTTTTTTCAAGCAATTTATCGACATCATCGGCATAATCAGTTTCATAATCCAAACTTTTCAAAGCCTTCTCGTGTATTCTATAAACCATTGAGTTTGCAGTGCACACTATCACATCTTTTTTTCTCTCCGAGAGATTATCGATAATTTCTATATGTGATTTTTCCGTTTCATCTTTCTTCCCACCAGTATCGTTTTCTTTGTTTTTCTTGGGCTCTTTCGGAGTGTAGTAATTTGACAAGACCCTATTGAAATCGTTCAGTTCAATTGGCTTGGATAGATAATCATCCAATCCTGCCTTGAGATATTTTTCGCGATCTCCCTGTAATGCATTTGCGGTCAAAGCAATAATGGGGGTATGCTCTAAACCTTCTGCTTTCTCCCACTTTAAAATCTCCTTAGTAGCTTCGATACCGCCGAGTATCGGCATTTGAATGTCCATCAGCACCAAATCATATTGACTGCTTTTAAATTTCTCTATAGCCTCTTTTCCATTGTTTGCTATCGTAACATCAATATTTGCATTGCTTAATATCTCTTTGATAAGTTTTTGGTTGATAGTATTATCTTCTGCAACAAGCACTTTGGCGCCTGCGAATGATTTGGCAGCAGATAGAATTTTTCTCTCCTGTTTATAGGATTCCTGTGCTGCTTCAGGGTTATATATTTTTTCAAAAGCCCTAAATGTTTTGACTATATTCAACGGCTTATAGACTACTGAATCGACTTTGCTGAATATTGGTTTTACATCTTCACTATAAGCTATATGCACTAAGACTATAATGTGCTTGGAAGCCTTCATGAAGATTTCAATATTTTCTCGCACCTCTTTATAGGAGTGATCAACCACAATAACATCATAACTCCCTATCGTCTTGCTGTCTAATTCGTTAAATTCATCAAAATCTGCACCCATGGCTTCTATATATTTTCTAAGATTGCTTTCTGTAGTTTTTATAGGAGTATTCGCCTCTTTAAAGTAGCCTACTGTAACACCTTTGAATTTATCATTATACTTTTCAAATGATGATGCTTTTTCAAATGTAAGTAAAAAATAGAACTCGGAGCCTTTGCCAGGCTTGCTGATCAGCTCCAGCTTGCCACCCATTTTTTCAATCATCTTACTTGTGATGGTCAACCCCAGTCCTGTACCTCCAAATTTTCTGGTAGTACTGACATCAGCCTGAGAAAATGGCTCAAATATGTGCTTTTGCTGCTCCTCACTAATACCTATGCCATTATCTCTGACACTAAATCTAATAGTAATAGCTTTATTGGTCTCCTCCTCTTTCTCTATCGCAACATTTATTGTGCCATATTGGTCGGTAAACTTAATTGCATTGCCTATAAGATTGGTCATTATTTGCGATAATTTGGTTGGGTCGCCAAGCAGGGGGGGAAGATTTGGTTCTATGAATGTATTGTACTCTATTTTTTTTGCAGAAGCCTTTGTTTCGTGAGGCTCAAAAACTTTTACCAGAGTATCTATCAGGTCAAATGATATATGCTCCACATCCATTTTGTTGACTTTGATTTTAGAAAGATCCAGTATATCATTGACTATTTTGAGCAAATTATCAGAGCTTGTGGTTATCACATCAAGATAATCTTTTTGCTCGTCGGCCAGCTTTGTTCCCTTGAGCAATTGCGCAAAACCAATGATACCGTTGAGAGGAGTACGTATCTCATGAGACATATTTGCCAAAAAGTAATCTTTTGCCTTTTCAGCTTCCAGGGCCTGCTCTTTTGCTTCGTGTGCCTCATCTGTAATCTTTGCCAGAAACTGGTAAATATCAGATGTATCCCCATTTTTTAAAATTTCTTCCAATTCAAAGCGTCTATCTTCGTCCAGGTTTACAGCCATACTTCTGAGTGCTTTTGCCAACTCTTTCTTCTCGCCGGAAGAGTATCCAAATTTTGCAGCACTCCAGATCAACGCAACAATTGACAGCAGAAACAGGCCTGCAGACAAAAGAAAATATAACAAACTTTCTGTTGTTTGCATTAAGACATAATCACTGTAGTTAACATATGTATAGTAGCTCGACAGAATGATGAAAATTAGCAATAAAGGTGTTAATATATAAAAAAGAATTTTAAACCCCGCCATTGTATTCCTTATTTTGTATTATTAATTCAATAGCGATTATATCGAAATAAAATCAAAAAAAGATCTTTTACCATAAGTATTATGCAGTATACCCATAGGAGATCCATTGATATATTGCGGCTATAGTGCAATAGATACACGAGAATTGGATATCCTATGATAATGGGATATTTGAGATAATAAAAAAATAAAATGCCTGCCCCATAAAGCTCTTTGACTATCCTCATGAGGCTGGCAAAACTCCGCTTAGTGCTTGCTTGACATGCTCATGAGCCATAGAGATATTCCATTCCGGCTCCCAGACCACCTCTACCTCTACATTGCCTACGCCATGTATCTTCTCAACCGCCTCTTTGACCCACTGCACAATCATTTGATGCAAAGGACATGCCCTAGTAGAGAGCGTCATCACTACTTTGACATTGCAATCATCATCTATGATCACATCATAAATTAGCCCCATTTCAAATAGATTGAAACCTACCTCAGGATCAACTACCGTGCTTGTAGCTAGATACACCTGCTCTTTTTCTATGTTGCACATTTTTTACTCCTTTTGCTCTTTTTGCTCTTTGCCAAAACCAAGCATATATATCATGCTACTTAGCATAAATCCGCTACCCACCACCAGCAGCGATGCACCGCCTCTAAAAAGCGTATCACCACCAAAAAGCAGCCCAATTCCTGCTACAACTACACCGGTTGTCGTAAACCAAAACTGATACTCCACCTTTGTGTCTGGAAGCATCTCATGAAGCATCGGCACCTTTTGCTTACCCACAAGAGGAGAGTATCGTTCAAACCATACTAGAAATGGCACTATCTTGTATAGATGACCAGTAACCAAAAACCCAACAAACCCAACCAACAAAAACCAAGCTGATGCCATCAATATCTTTTCACTATCACTAAATAGCGTCAATATACCAAGCAGTGCAGCGATAGTAAGAGCACCATATCCTACATACATAGATCTTGCATATATATCATGGGCTTTTCTGGCTCTTGTTTGATAAATAATGTATATCTGATGCACATAAAACCCAACGGCAATATACATAGATAACAAAGCAAGATACTTCAGCCAACCCCAAGCAACAATAGTTGCGAATAGATACAGAACAATACCCCCAACCATAAAGCCGAAAGCTCTATTGGCAGGCTTTTCATCAAATCCATGAGATAGTCCAAACATAGGTAGCAGTATCATAGAAAGACCGATGATAGTCAAAGTCACATAGCCGCCAAGCACAAGCACCACATGTGCTCCTATCCAACGGTTAACATCTAGTGCTGTTCCCTCACCGATAGCCAAACTCATCAAGAAGCCTATAATGATGGCTATAGTCAAAAAGATATTGGATGCCAAAACACTCTTGACGGTAAGTGTCAATCTCTGAGCACGCTTAAGTGTCAAGAATGTCTCCGTCAAAAATATAAGCATAGAGCCCAATACCAATAAGCCTCCATATGGCAACACGACAGGTGCCCACCAAAAGCCTATCGCCATCAGCAAGGTGCCAACAAGCAGTGATGGCCATATCACATAATAGACATCTACCGAAACATGCCCAATCTCTACAACCACAGGCACTAGTTGAGCCATAGCTCCAAATATAGTCATCATTACAAAGCCAAGCATAAACCAGTGAACCCAGCCGACAACGCCAAAATCAAGATGGCCATTTTGTGGATGCAAAAACAGCAGTGCTGCTGTGCCCAAAAAATAGAATATCGAACCTATCAAAAAGAAAGGCTCTATCATCCTAAATGGCGGTGCAAACTCTTTGGAAATATTAAACATCTCTTACCCGTCGCAATGAGAATCTTCAAGATTTGCTTTTTCACTCTCACCTACTTTGTAAGTGAAGCTTATCTTGACTCTACCATCATCCATCTCTGTATCGGTGATATTGTAATTTTCACCTATCTTATCCAATAGACCCATAGGTTTTTTGTGATTGATCATATCCAACCTTTTGTTTGGTCCATCTATCATCTTGAGACCTGCCATTGCATTAACCATCGGCTCAGGTGGTCCCAATTTGGAGGTATCAAACTCATAAACTTGAGT
>CAZVPN010000113.1:0-4580 GCA_964628135.1 uncultured Campylobacterales bacterium | reverse complement strand
CGGGTGTCAAATTTATAATAAGTAATTATTTTTTGTGTTACAATATATCTATGAAAATACCAAATATTTTACAAACTATCTCAAATGACTTTGCCAAGGAAAATCTCAAAACAGTTATTGTAGGCGGATCTGTCAGGGACTATTTGATGAAAATAGAGCCAAAAGATTTTGATATAGAGGTTTATGGAATTGACAGCATATATGATCTTTCAAATAAACTTGCCCGATATGGTTCAGTGGATATGGTCGGCAAAAGTTTTGGAGTGGTGAAGCTGACCAATAATGGTACGACATATGATTTTTCACTACCGAGAATAGAGAGCAAGAGTGGCGCAGGGCATCGTGGATTTGATATTCAGACTGATGGCAAAATGAATTTTGACCAAGCAGCCAAAAGAAGAGATTTTACCATCAATTCTATAGGGTATGAAATAGAGACTCAAAAAATAATAGATCCATACAATGGACAGGATGATATTAGAAAAAAAATCCTTAGGCACATAGATGACAAAGGATTTGTCGAGGATCCTCTTAGAGTTTATCGTGGTATACAGTTCGCAGCCAGATTTGACTATAGACTCGATGACACAACAAAGAGTTTATGTAAAAATATGGTGGATAGCGGTATGCTAGATGAGTTGCCAAAAGAGAGGGTTTATGAGGAGTGGAAAAAGCTATTACTAAAATCCAATAAACCATCAATAGGTTTTGAATTGATGAGAGAACTTGGCATCATAAAACGCTATTACCCTGAACTCCATGCACTCATAAGCACTCCTCAAGATCCAAGGTGGCATCCGGAAGGTAACGTGTGGGTACATACTATGATGAGTATTGATCAAATGGCCAAAATATGTCGCGATGAACGGAATTGCATAGATGATGAAAAGCAAAAACTAATACTTATGTTTGCGGCTCTATGCCATGATTTTGGCAAGCCTGCTACCACTACTATTGAGAGCGATGAAAAAAATCCACACAATACCCATATACGCGCCATAGGGCATGAAAAGGCCGGCATTGAGCCTACAGTTGCTTTGTTGCAAAAGCTGAGCAACGAACAAAATCTGAAAGATTCTATCCTGCCTCTTGTGATACACCATCTCAAACCACCACAGTTTTACAAACAGGGTGCCAAATCAGCAGCCATAAGAAGGCTCTCCACAAAAGTAAATATAAAGTCGCTTGTTCTTGTGGCCAAAGCTGACTCTTTTGGACGAGACGAACAGAGCCAAGCCAAAGATTATCCGCCGGGTGATTGGCTACTTAAAAAGGCAAAAGAACTCAATGTACACAACTCCCCTCCAAAACCGTTACTTTCGGGGAAAGACCTTCTTGAAATAGGTATTAAACCCGGTATAGAACTTGGAAATATTTTAAAAGAGATATATCAAATGCAACTTGATGGAAAAATAAGATCAAAAGAAGATGCTATATGGATTGTAAAAGAGTCGCAAAAAGAGAAAAAGATGTAAACAAAAACAAGGGGGAGATTTCTCTTTTGCGTGTAAACAAGTAAACAAGGAGTCCGAAAGTCATCCTGACTTTCTGATAGTGTTAGTATAGAGTATGGGTGTTAATGTTTAGTCAATGGGTGGTAAATGAATAGTTAATAAAGCTATATATTTTGGCTCCATCTACTCAAAAAAGCCATTCTTGTAAATATTTTTGCCCCCAAAGCCGTCTTGTATGGCATATATGGATGACCAAGATTCCACATTTTGATACCGCTTTTGTGTAGATGCTTGCCTAATAGCACCATTTGTGCTTTGCCATAGTTTCTAAATCTTTTGTCGCGACTGCTAAATCCACTTAGGCTTGTGTATGTTTTTCCTATGATATAGCCTATCTCGCCGGCTACAAGCTCTCCATCTTCTCTAAGCTCAACCGATATAGCTCTAAATGTGGGATCTACCCCTTTGGTCTGCTTGAGTATCTGTAGATATTTTGGACTTAGCCAATTGTTTCTGTGCTGATTTGCTATCGCTTCAGCCACCTCATCTAGTTTGGTAGTGATAAAAAGCTTTGCTCTGTTTTGTTTGATGATTTTGGCAACTTTTTTGGATATATGCAAATTGTCATAATATAAAACTGCATAGCTTCGTTGAATCTCAGGAAGCAGCAGCTCCTGCCCGTTTATCTCCTCGGCAATTGCGATGAAGCCTGCCTTTGCCTGGGCAATATAAAACTCGGGTGAGAAATCATCGCTCCAATAATATTCATGCTCAAAATCAGGATATATCTGTTTTTGTAAATATCGCTTATCTTGGAGTGCATCTAGAGTAATTTTGTATATATCTGTTATTGGATTGCTCATACTCTCTCTATCTCTACCTTAAGCTCTTGATAACAGGCATTCTCGCCATCTTCACTCACTATTGGCGGTGTGAGTCGATTTAGATTTGGACTGCCTGCATAGATCATAACTGTATCCTCTCTCAAATCACCACTAAGCTTGACACCAAAGATCGCCTCGCCATACTTGGAGATCACTTTCACTCTCTTGGCATCCCTAAAGCTGCTATTTGATGGTATCAGCACCTTATCTTCTCGGACAAATTGCGTATTGAGAGATTTGGGGCTTTTGGGTGAGATGAGCCAATATTTGCCATCACTTTGCTCATAATCATCATCATAATCATCCATAAATTCAAACTCCTCATCTTCATCCTTTCCAAAACCGTCTTGGTATGGGATGGATTTGAAATCGGGAGAGATCATATTGCCATTTTCTATCTTGGCTTGATCTAGCCAATAGTCGATATAATACCCCTCGCTCCTCAAGCCATCCAAGCCCAATCTATCAAAAAGCTCTTTGGTAAATTGATACTCGCTGATACCTATATCGCTATCGTAAAGTTTATTCATTTTGGTGACATATTGATGAGAGTAACTGAGACGAATATCATCCTTCTCAAGAAAGTTTTTGGCAGGAATGACAATATCTGCAAGTGCACTTGTCTCATTTTCATATAGTCCGAAATATATCAGATTTTCTACACTCTTGAGTGACTCGATCACACGATTGCTATCCGGCATTGAAGCGGCGGGGTTGCCTCCTCTGACAAACACACTCTCAAACTTCTCAAAAGGTGTATTGACGATAGATACTCTCTTGGTATCTACTGCAAATGGATTGTCAAATCCTTGCTTGGAGTTGCCCAAGTAGCTCACTCCGCACCCCTCTTTGCCAAACAATCCCAATATAGCCGCCAATGCATCAATAGCACGAAGCACTGAGCTACCGTGCGAATACTTCTGCACGGCAGTGCCGACCAAAAAGACCACTCTCTTGCCCATAACAAGATTTAGAAACTCTCCTATCTGAACAAGATCTATACCGATTTGAGAGAGAGTAGGTTTGATGCGAAGCTCTTGGGTAAGCTCATAAAAATCTTCAAATCCCTCGCTGTGCTCCTCTATCCATTCTCTATCTTCACCACCCTCAATCACAACAAAACGAGACAACAGCATAGCAAGTTGTAGATCACTGCGTGGCTTGATTTGTAGATGCATTTTGGCATCTTTGGCAAGTTTGGTTGAGACTGGATCTATCACTATGATTGTTTTGTCTTTGACAAATGGCAACATATGGGAGTTGCTCACATTGAGGTTGCGACCCCACACTACTACCACTTCGGATTTGGCTATCTGCTCAGGAGAGAGCACTCTATTGTATCCTCTGCCCTGCTCTATGCCGGCTTGTCCTGCACCATCGCAGAGACTTCCCTTGGTCAGCGTGCCGCCAAGCTTGGCTATCAGCAAATCCGTCACACTCTGCATCACACCCAAGTTGCCGGAACCACTCCAGCCAAGCACCTCTTTGGCTTTGAGTGCTTTGGCTACGGCATCTAGTGCCTCACCCATACTCACCTCTATGCCATCTACTCTTGGCTTTTCTATCCTCTTTGCTTCGTGTATATGTTTGCTCATCAGGGCACACAAAGAGCCATTGCTTGTAGGGTGCGAGGGTGTCGCTACTAGCTTGGTAGGAAAAGCAGGATCACAAGTGATCGCACACGCATCCCAACAATCCAGCGGGCATGCAGTTTGGATCATTTGATCTCCACTTTCAAAAGTGAAGAGAATGGATACTTTGTCGGTAAAATGATCTGAGCCCTGTATGCAGATATAAAGTGTGTATCAGTCTCTTTCCAAATCTTGTCTATTTTGTATGCCGTCTCATTTCCCTCTATAAAAATCTTTTTATTTTCAATACCTTTGAGTTCATCGCGATCAAGATAGATAGTCAGCCTAGCACGGCTCAAATCATCAGCTATCACAAGTGGCATCCCAGGAGCTGCAAACTCTCCTGTATGGACCATTATTTTGTAAATATATCTGCCTTTTGGGGCTATATGTTTGTTGGATATTGATTTTTTAAGCATCGCTATTTTGTATTGCATATCCAAAATCTGCTTGGCAAGGGTAGAGATCTTCTCTTTGATACCAAGCATTTGGTTTTTGGCAGCTATATAAGCCATATTTGCATTATCTACTTGAGCTTGAGAGCTACTACTGAGTGATTTTACCTTTTGATAAAAATCTCTTTTGATAGCGACACTCTCTTTGAGCCCCTC
>CAZVPN010000112.1:1773-4639 GCA_964628135.1 uncultured Campylobacterales bacterium | reverse complement strand
ATACAAAAAACAAAAGGAGAGACGATATGCCAAATGTTATCAATCGTTTGATCGTTCGCATTGCTATTGTTGTGTCGCTTCTCCTTTCGTTTTCTTGGGCTGCTCACATTGGTGATATCATATCCAACAGAGCCGATATAGCCTACACCATAGGTGGCAGAGACAAAAATGCAACTACCAATGAGGTCAACCAAACCATAGCTGCTACTCCTGCTACTATAGAGTTTCTTAGTGTCACTGAGCATGGGGAGCATGAAAATATTGAGCCTACCACATACATAGACAAGGATGGTCATACACATACCATGCCGCCTGCTCATATGCCTGATGGCTCTACCAAAAACCCTCCTTTTGGGGCAGATGTCAATGATACAAGTGTTTACACTGACAACGATCTTGTTTTGATACGCGTTACAGATATAGATCAAGATACCAATGCTAGCTCCAAACAGACTATCGAGATCGAGATAACAGACCCCAATACCGGAGACAAAGAGAAGCTTATTTTGATGGAGACCGGAGCAAATACCGGAGTGTTTGTAGGGTATATCCACACTTCACCCGATACAGCAAACAGTATGGATGGCGTCTTGCAGGTCAAACCAAATGATCATATCAAAGCAATCTATATAGATAATGGCACTGCCAAAGAGGTGACGGCAAAAGCGGTTATAGTAGCTACCAAGTTTATGCTGCTTGCTACAAAAGAGCAATCCAAAGATGTAGCAGGTATAGGTGAGTTTGTCAAATATACAGTAGGTATAGAGAATATTGGCACGGCTACTTTTCATAATGTTTTGATAGAGGATAGATTGCCTGATGGACTCAAATACAAAAAGGGTAGCTTCCGATTCGATGGAGCAAAAGCTACACCTACGCTCTCTGGCGATGGCAAAACGCTTAGCTATATAGTGCCATCACTTGCCAAAGGTGCAAAGGTGAAGATGAGTTATGTGGCACTCATCACAGCTGGAGTCATCGACGGTGAAGCTATCAATAGTGCTTGGGCTAGCTCCAAATATGCAGGCAAATCCAATATCGCCAAAACCACTCTACGTATCAAAGAGGAGCTATATCGCTCCAAAGGCTATATCGTAGGTATGGTCAAAGATGCAGACAAAGAGTGCAAATCTATCAAAAATGATGACAACAACAGCAAAGAGTCACAAAAATGCGGTATAGAGGGTGTCAAGCTCTATATGGAAGATGGCAGATATGTCGTCACGGACAAAAATGGTAGATACCACTTTGTCGATGTTGCAAATGGCACTCATGTGGTGCAGATGGATGATTATAGTTTCAAGGGTCGATATAAATTGGCAAGTTGTGAGCAAAACACCAGATTTGCCGGCAGCTCCAGATCTCAGTTTGTAGAAATTTTTCATGGTGAAGTAAAAAGAGCCGACTTTTGTCTCAAGAGGCTCGAGGGACTTAGCGGCAAAGCTATGCTTTCACTCAAACTCAACAAAATCGCACCAAACAAACTCAAGCTAAAACTCTCTATATCTAGAGATATGAAGATGATCAATCCTGAAGTTTTCCTCTCTATCTCTGATGGTATAGAGTATATCAAAGGCTCTGCCGATAGCGATACTGAGCCTGCGATAGTAGATGGTATGCTCGATATCAAATTTGGCGATCGCAAAAGTATCACACTACAGCTCAAGACTACCCCAAAAGGCGATCCAGACAAAGAGATCAAAGCGGTGCTTTACTACGATACACAACTTGCCAAAAACCAACAAAGCGATATAGCAAGTGTCATATTCTCCACCAAAAGCAAAAGCAGTGCAGAGATATCAAAGATAGAGATAGCCCAAGATGAAGTGATCATGCAGAGTGCCGGAGGCAAAGCAACGGCTCAGATGGGTGATTACAACTGGACTAAGCCTACACACCAGATCACAATGCCTCAATATACCCCTCAAGAGGTGGATGCACTAGGCGACAAACCCGCGATAGTATGGCCTCCAAAAGGATGGATCCCCGATATCCCATCTACTAGAGTCGCTATCCTCTATCCAAAAGGCGGCAGTGTCAAATTGCTGCTCAATGGTCACAAGGTAAGTATGCTCAATTACGAGGGAGTATTTAGAGACAGCCAACACAAAATGATGATCATGCACTACAAGGGTGTGGATTTGGCTCAGGGTGCAAATGTATTTACAGCTATCGTCAAAAAGGGCGGCAAAGTGATAAGCAGGCTCACTAGAGAGATCTATGTCGAGAGCAGGACGCCAAAAAGCTTGCAGTTTCTACCATCCTACTCATATCTATATGCAGATGGCAAGCATGAGCCTATCATTGCAGTCAAATTTATAGGTCCATCAGGTCATCCGCTAAGAGGTGGTATGGTAGGTAGCTTCACCACAGATAGCAATCACGCTCCGGCAGTGATGAGCAACGACAAAGGTCAATACACTATCGACTCAGAAGGTATCGCCTACATACATCTCAAGCCAACAGCTATAGCGGGTGAAGCTCAGTTGCACTTCAAGCTATATGGTGACAAAAAGCAGACTTTGACAGTCAGACTCAAACCATATCTTAGAGATTGGATAGTGGTAGGATTTGCTGAGGGGACAGTGGGATATCGCACCCTCAGCGGCAATATTGAGACACTTGGCAAAAAGGGTATCAAGGATAGATTGTATGCCAAAGGCAGAGTCGCACTCTTTGCCAAGGGACGCATCAAGGGCAAATGGCTATTAACCATAGCATACGACAGTGGACGCAAAAAGGGCGATCGCAAACTTTTTGACAATATAGATCCGGATGCCTACTACACTCTATACCAAGATGCCACACACCAAGGCAATGAAGCCCCAAGCACCAAAAAGCTCTATGTGAAATTGGAAAGAGGTGA
>CAZVPN010000112.1:0-1673 GCA_964628135.1 uncultured Campylobacterales bacterium | reverse complement strand
ATATATGCTACCGATAATCACTTCAATCCAAGATACATAGTGGTCAAATATGAGGTAGATGGTGATGGCAAAAGCTACTATGTTTATGGCGGTAGAGGCTATATCAAAAGCAGTGATGGCAGATTTGAGGCAGGGGCAACTATGCTCAATGAGGACAAAGGAGATGGCAGAAATAGACTATATGGAGTAGATTTCAAAGCCAAATTCAACGAAAAACTCTCTGCCAAAGCTGAGTATGCACGCACCATCAATACAAGTGATGGCAACAAAACCATAGGCGATGCAATGCTGGCAGAGATAAAATACCAAGATGAAAACCAAAGTGCTAGAGCCTACTATCGCAAACAGGATGCGGCATTTGGATTGGGTCAGCTATCAGATGATCTCTCTTCAACTCGCAAGATAGGCTTGGATCTAAGCAGAAAGCTAAACAAACACTGGACTCTGGCAGCTACTATATACCAAAATAGAAAATATGATCTCAACAATAGCATCAATGATGAAAATGTAGCCCAAGCCAACCTGGAGTATAGCAAGGACAAGCTCACAGCCTCCATCGGATATAGATATGCCAAAAATACACTAACCAAAGCCACTCATCAAATCACTACCAAAATAGGCTATAAGTTGCTCGATAACAATCTAAGCGTATGGGCAGAGCATGATCAAAGCTTAGGAGCCAATGAAGATAGAGAGTTCCCAAGCCGCACTGCCGTCGGAGCTGACTGGAAATATGATGCCAATACTACTATCTTTGCCCAGCTGCAAAGAAGCGTCACAAACGGCGATATCTCTTGGCACTCCAAAGGGGGCATAAGCTACAGCCCATGGAAAGATAGCAAAATCACCTATGCCAGGGTAATGGATAGCGATAATGACGGCATCAGTGCATTTGATACATTAGCTCTGAGTAAGACGCTTCTATTTGGCAAAAAATGGAAATTAGATTTAGGATATGAAAAGGGTATAGAGAGCGGCTCCAAAAAGAGCAACAAAGACTACAGTGCATACAATATCAAAGCACACTATACCACTGAGAAGTTTGACAGTGACGCATATGCCGAATTTAGAAACAGTGCTGCCAAAGACAAACTCAACTTGGGTGGTGGTATCTATATCAAACATAGTGAAGAGATGGGCTTGGCATTTGCTATGGGGTATCACAGAGAGTGGAGCAGTGTAGATATAGAGCGAGATATGGATGCCAAAGCATCATTTGTCTATCGCCCTCTTGATGCACACTGGATAGTGCTTAGTCGTTTGGACTTTTTGGATAAATATAGCAACAAAGATGGCAACATCACCCAAACAAGAAAATTTATCTCCAACACCCATATAGATTGGAAACCAAACAAAAAATGGGAGTTTGAAGCACAATATGGGCTAAAGCATGTCATAGACACGATAGATATGACCAAATATCGCAGCTGGACAGATCTCATAGGAGCAAGTGTCACATACAACATAGATCCAAAATGGGCAATAGGGGCACAAGGAAGCATCCTACACTCCTATACCGGCAACAACTTTGACTACGGATTTGGAGCATACATCGAATCCAATGTCTGGCAAAATGCAGATCTGATCCTAGGCTACAACTGGGCAGGATTTGACGATGAAGATTTCAATGAACAAAACTACTATCATCAGGGAGTATATCTAAAATTCAAGAT
>CAZVPN010000111.1:2703-4643 GCA_964628135.1 uncultured Campylobacterales bacterium | reverse complement strand
GAATACTACAGCCAAAAATATGGCACGACAATTTACCACAGTGCCAATATGTCAAAATCGTATATGATAAAAAGAGTCGGAATTAATTTTTGATTTCTTGTTTTTCAGATACAATAACATAATGTATAAAAAAGCTAACCAAAGTCCAAATGTAAAAAGATTTTTCCAAGCCCCAATTCAGGCATATCAGTATCTATCTCGTATGCTACCGGGTAGCTGCAGATATTATCCCACCTGCTCAGAGTATGCCAAGTGGCAGTTTGAGTTTAATGCTCCACACAAAGCACTACTCTCAAGTTCACTCAGGATACTTAGATGCAACCAACTCTTCCCAGGTGGCATAGATTACCCAATCGTGCAAATCAAGATGCCAATTTGCCCACTTTTATGCAAGCCTAAAAAAGTATATGGCAAAATCAAAGTAAACTTTTGGGTAGTGCCCAAAGATACAAAAAGATCCGATCTTTACTATATCATAAAGGATATATATGACTCTCACCTTGAACTCCCCGCTTGATATGCACCTACATCTAAGGGATGATGATATGCTCCAAAATGTAGCTCCTCTAAGTGCTCAGAGCTTTGCCGGAGCTATAATTATGCCAAACCTAGTGCCACCCATCACAACCAAAGAGGCACTACTTTCATACAAAGATAGAATCACCAAAGCAATCAATAGCAACTCATCACAAAAAACCACCCCATTCTCACCATATATGACTCTATTTTTCAAACCAAACTACACCAAAGAGTTTTTGCAAGATATCAGAGATGACCTAACAGCCATCAAACTCTACCCTGCCGGCATCACTACCAATAGCGAAGGTGGCGTCAGTGGATTTGATATCGATGAACTCTCACCTACTCTAAGTGCTATGAGTGAGCTTGAGATTCCTCTATGTATCCACGGAGAGACCAATGGTTTTGTGATGGATAGAGAGGCGGAGTTTGTGCCTATCTATGAGAAGTTGGCATCAGCTTTTCCTGATCTAAAGATTATTATGGAGCATATCACCACCAAGGAGAGTCTCAAGGCACTTGACAGATTTGACAACCTATACGCCACCATTACATTACACCATCTCTATATTACACTTGATGATGTAGTAGGCGGCATGCTAAAGCCTCATCTATTTTGTAAACCTATCGCCAAACGCCCCAAAGATAGAGCAGCCCTGCTTGATGCAGCTCTCAATGCCCACCCAAAGGTGATGTTTGGTTCAGACTCGGCACCTCATCCAAGGCATTCAAAAGAGGCTCCTGGGTGTGCTGCGGGAGTATTTACTGCCCCTGTGATACTGCCTGCTCTAGCTCAACTATTTGACAAGCACAACAAACTTGACAATCTGCAAGCCTTTGTCAGCGACAATGCTTGCAATATATACAATATCACACCACCATCCAAAAAAATAACGCTTGAGAAAAAACAATTCAAAGTCCCGCAAGAGTACAATGGAGTAGTTCCTATGTTTGCCGGCGAGTCTTTGGGTTGGTCTATTTCATAAGCAATGGAGAAATTCGATGAGCAAAATTGAAGATATACTAAAAGGTCACGAAACATTTAAGCAGGTCAAGTTTAGAGCCAATGAGGATAGGTTTAAAAAGCTTGTCGCAGAGGGTCAAAACCCCAAGGCTCTATTTATAGGATGCAGCGACTCCAGAGTGATGCCAAATATGATCACCGGCACAGGTGCAGGAGATCTCTTTATCATCCGCAATATAGGCAATCTAGTCCCGCCATTTAGTCCCGATAGCGACTTTCACTCCACGGCTGCTGCTATCGAGTATGCCGTAGGGGTGCTTGGTGTAAGCGACATTATCGTCAGCGGACATTCACATTGCGGAGCCATCAAGTCTCTATACAAAGATCTAAAGCCAACTCCTGAAAATATACACACAATCAAATGGCTAGAGCTTGGCAAAGATGCCAAAGAGCAAGC
>CAZVPN010000111.1:0-2603 GCA_964628135.1 uncultured Campylobacterales bacterium | reverse complement strand
TAGAAATATTTCATACTAATAAATATAAACTTATTGTTCAAGAGTACCTCTCCTCTTCCATAAAGTATCTCTTTGATAACGGCGTAGAGTTTGCAATAGGCGTTGAGACCAGACATATAGTTTTTGATCCACCTCTGCCTTCATATATATATGATGAATTCTCTGAGGTTGTATTGCTCTCGTTGAGAGGATACTCCTTTGAAACCGCAAATATTTCAGAAGATCATCTATCTTTTGAAGCCGGCTTTGGTGATGAAAATTATGGATCTGTACTCTCTTTTCCTATACTTGCTATTAAGCAGATCTTTGTAGACAACTATCCTATCGCTATAAATATCACTGAACCTATCAGACCAAAAATTAATCACACTATCAAAAATAACTCCATGGATGCATTGTTAAAAAACCCTGAAAACAAAAAGTTTCTCAAAAAAGCAAAAAAATAGTATTAAAAAATATTAAAAAATATCTAGTTTCCTTAAAGTGGGGGTGCAAATATTCTCTTTTTTGTGTTTTTTAAATACTATTTTAACCCATTCATAAAAAATAATATCCCCATATAATGGCTATTATTTAGCTTTTTGTTAATTTTTTGTTAATTTTTTATTGTTTTTAGGTTAATACTATTGACATGTCAAAGCAAAGTAGGGTATAATTCGTTCGTAAACAAAAAACAAGGAGTTTCAAAT
Source organism: uncultured Campylobacterales bacterium (assembly GCA_964628135.1). GTDB lineage: Bacteria > Campylobacterota > Campylobacteria > Campylobacterales > Sulfurovaceae > JAAXPZ01. Next base: position 1,914 of record CAZVPN010000111.1, on the reverse strand, counting down.
GAAAAAAGGACTTTTGCTATCTTTGATAGCTTCAACAGCGATCTTCGCAGGCGGTGACATTGCTCCAGTAGAGCCAGCAGCAGCAGCTCCAGCAGCTAACTGTTCAGACTTTAGTGGTAATGCAGGTGTACACTATAGATATGACCAAGCTACTTCTACAAGCACAGCTTATACAACAGTTACTCTTGCTGTAGAGCATCAAATGGGTAAAGGCATAGGTTTCGGTGCTGAAATTTCTGGTAGCAGAAATCTTTATAACGATGCAGCGGCAAATACAGCTAAACTTACTCAGCTTTATTTGACATATGCTATAGGCAATACAGCTGTTAAAGCTGGTAGATTTGCTCTTCCTAGTGCTCTTTCTCCTCTAGCTTATACAGGTACAACAGATGGTATGAAAGATACTACTTTTGAAGGTGCTCTTATAGCAAATACTGATATTGCTGATACTACTCTTTATGCTGCTTATGTATATAATACAGTAGCTAACAATGTAATTACAAATGCAAAAATTGTAGCTGTAGGTGTTCAGTATACAGGATTGGCTAACACTACTCTTGGTCTAGTTGGATACTATGACACAATTGCTAGCGCTTATAAAGTAGCTGGAAAAGTTGACACTGAGCTTTCTGGAGTAAAAGTATCTCTTATAGGTGCATATGCTAAAGGTGGCGACTATGGTGTAAGTGGAAAAGTTGCTGGCAGCTTTGACATGTTCGATTGGAATCTTGCAGCTACATATGCTAAAGGTACTACTTTCACAGCAGGTCAATTTGCTAAATATACATACACAGCAGTTGCTAACGACACAGTCGTAGAGGCAAATGTTAAAGCAGCAGTAGGACCAGGTAAACTTTATGGTAAAGTTGCTTACACTGTATCTGCTAAAAACCTACATGCAAGAGTTGGATACAAAGCTCCAGTATGGGGTAATGTAACAGCTGGTGTTGAGTACAGAATGAACTACAACACAACTACTAAAACTGCTTCTGGTCAGCAGGTTCGTGTAGACGTTACTTACAAGTTCTAAGATACCCTCTTAGACCTTCTTAGAGTTCAGGCTTTCGCGCCTGACTCTATCTCAATATATTCTTTTCTTAATTCTATATTTTTTAAAAATTATTATTTGGCACATACTTTCTAAGCCTCCTTCTTTTTGAATAAAATATGCTATACTAAAAGATATTTTATAGGAGATAAAATGTCAAAAAAACTACACCTTGTTAGCCTGGGATGCACCAAAAATCTTGTAGATAGTGAAATAATGCTTGGGAGGCTGCAAGAGTATGATATCACCGATGAACCCGATCAGGCAGATGTGATTATCGTCAATACTTGTGGCTTCATAGATGCCGCAAAAGAGGAGTCGGTAGGCACCCTGCTTGAACTGCACCAACAACGCAAAGATGACTCACTGCTGGTAATGAGCGGTTGCCTCTCTGAGAGATACAAAGAGGAACTCCAAGAGAGTATGCCCGAAATTGACATTTTTACAGGTGTGGGCGATTATGAACATATTGATGAGATCATTGCCAAAAAACAGAGCACATTTACTCCGGAGGTTTATCTAGCAAACGAAAAAGCAGATAGAGTCATCACCGGCTCATCATATCACGCATATATCAAGATAGCCGAAGGGTGCAATCAAAACTGCTCATTTTGTGCTATCCCTAGCTTCAAAGGTAGGTTGCACTCTAGAACTATCGACTCAATCATAACAGAGGTTCAAAACCTTGTCAAGGCGGGCTTTTGGGATTTTTCATTTATATCCCAAGATAGCAGCAGTTATGGTAGAGATATGGGGCTCAAAGATGGATTGATAGATCTAATAGAGGCTATAGAGCAGATTGATGGCGTCTATAGTGCTAGAGTTTTATACCTATACCCTAGCACGACAAGCTTTGATCTGATAGA
>CAZVPN010000110.1:0-4675 GCA_964628135.1 uncultured Campylobacterales bacterium | reverse complement strand
GGTCAAATGACTTTATTGAATTATTTAAGCGTCATAGTGGGTTAGAGTTTAGGGGGTAGGTTTTAGGGTTTAGGGTTTAGAGTTTATGGGTAGGGGTTAGTGGTTAGGTTTTGGGGGCAGGAAGGGCTAGAGGGGAAGTCCCTCTGCCGTGTGTTTTTTAGAAGAGATTTGAGTTCTCATCTATCCATTTGAGATATTCGATAATATCGTTAGTCTGCTTCTCAGTCATACCTTGATTAGGCATGCGAAGATTGAAGTAGTTGATCATAGATTTGATATACTCATCATTATACATCTTCTCTGGGTGCATTACCCATTGCTTGACCCATTTCTCACCATTTTGGTGTCTCTGAAGTACGCCTGTAAGGTCTGGTCCGGAACTAACTTTGCCTATAACATGGCATCCGTTACATCCACCCTCTTTATAGGCTGCTTCACCGCGTTTAGCAGCTTCGTTCATAGGTTTGGCAACTTTCTTGACGAGCAAATCTTTGGCTCTGATGCCGACATCAGCTGTCTTTACCATATATTGCCAGATCATATTCTCAAAAAGGATTGCTTTATTGAGATCACCCGCTTTGACCGCCTCGTCAGATTTTTTCTTCTGCTCAGCTATTTTGCCATATTGATCCAGTGCGTCAGCAACGAGATTTTTTACTACAGGGTACTTCTCATAGTGATTCTCTTTGAGGAATTTCACAACTGACTGGATAACTTTGTCTGTAGCATTATTGACGGCGACAGTTTGATCATACTCTTTTTTGAGTTGTTCGGGAGTCATGGCTGCCATTTTAAGCTTTTTGGCTGATGTATATTTCTTGTTTGGATCTTTAACCATGAGATAACCCATCATCTCCAAGTGAAGTGCAGAACAGAACTCTGTACAATAGTATGGGAATACACCTTCTCTGTCAGCTTTAAATGTAACAGAAACTGTTTTGCCTGGCTCCAGCGATGTGTGGACATTGTATTGATCCACTGTAAATCCGTGAGTCTCATCTTCTGCTCGCTCTAGGTTGGTCAGATAGAATGTGACAGTATCACCTTTGTTGACGGTGACATGTTCAGGGTTGATATGGCTTCTTACGAGCGTGCCATATACATAGACATGATTGCCTTTGCGAACAATTTTTTCTTGACCCGCAAGTGTTTTCCCTTCATGAGTTTTGCCGGTAAACGCATTTGTTCCCATTTTGTATCGAACTTCAGGCTTAAGTTTGCTGGCTCTAATGGCAACAGCCTGATGAGGTTCTCCCAATGGAACCGGCATGTCATAAAGCAACTGCATCTTTTTGCCACGAATATCGATCAACTGGTGGTTTTGCGGATGAAGTGGTCCAATTTCATTGAATCTATCAATTGCAAGTTTATTTAGAGCGATGATATAGTCTCCCTGAGGATCTTCTGTCTTGCCTTCCATGCCACAAAGGTGACCGATGTTGTAGTTGACATTTTGTCTATCCAATACTTTACAAGTATGATAGTTCCATTTGACTACCTGAGAGTCAACATAGAGTGAGGTGTAGATCTCTCCATCCTCTTTCCATTTTGGTCCAAACTGATTGTGTAATGGTCCAAGACCCAATTCAGCCTGACAGCTCATGGTTTTCTTTAGATCCAAGATAGGGATACCATAAGGATCTTTGCCGACATATGCTTTGTTTTTGATTGCATCCATAATCTTTGCAAAGTCATATACGGTTGCATGAGTATCCAATTTACCACACACAACAATGTTTTTACCATCAGGTGAAACATCTACACCGTGAGGCGATTTTGGTTCAGGTATCAAAAATAGAGCATCATTTTTGACCGCTACATCTATGGGAACAACCCTGTGGTTATTGATGATCTTGACATTTTTATCATCTTTTGCAAGCTCTGCAAGCTTTTTCCAATTGTAGACATGCAAGAAGTCAGTATCATTTCTCGAACAACCTGCTTCAAACGGTGGCAATCCTTTTTCGATACCGCCTGTGTACATCTCTGAGTTGAAAGAGTTGGTGAAACCCCATCCGTAGCTCACCTCTTTACCAGAGTCTGAGAGATCCTGCATATATGGAGGCATCTCTATAGTAAATGATTTTTTAGGGTCTATTCGACCTTTTTTGGGATCAAATTTCCAGACAGTAACACCACCCCTATAAGTCTCTTTATATTCGCTTATTGGGTGATAGTTGTTATCCAATGGTGCACCATATTGACACGCTTCAAGGATATAGTTGGAATTTGGTGTAAAAAATGCTCCACCGTGATCCGATTTAAATACCGGGTTGACAACGATCTGCTTTGTGACAAAATCTTTAAGATCAATCACGGCAAGTCTTGGGTTTGCCTTATCATTAATAACCAGCCACTTACCATCATATCTACCGTTTGTTTCAGATAGTGCTGGGTGGTGTGTATCGCCCCAAGTGATTTTTTTGCCTCTGATGTTACCTTCAGCAAGCACCTTTTTGGTGTCATCATCATAACCCCATCCTTGCCAAGGCTCAGGCGTGAAAACCCCGATATATTTGAGGATTCTCATTGATGGCACACCATATACCATTATTTGTCCAGATTGACCACCTGAACTGAAGACGATATATTTGTCTCGTCCACCGCTTGGTGTGTAAGTCTTTGCTGCTGCGAGCAAATCTTTCTGTGTCAAGTGTCGCTCCTGCATAACCTTGTCCAGCTCATTTGCACCAAAAGCCACAGTGGCAGTCAATGCAGAGCCCAACAAAAGAGAACCAAGAGCACTAAAACTTCGCTTCATACTTCCTCCTTAATAGTTGTATGAGTATGAATTGGATATAACAAAATTCAATACTCATCATCAAATATTACTATATATGAGGAAGCGATTTTATGACTTAGGTCAAAATGGTAAAAAATATAGAGCAATTAAATTTCATACATTAAAGCAGGCTTCTTAGTTCCTTTTTGAGCTTTTTAAGATATAAACTTAAATCCATCAGTTTTTCGAGCGACTCTATGATGGCCTCCTCTTTTTTGTAAAGAGATTCCCTTTCGTCATCACTCATCTCATACAGAAGCGACAGGAGCAGCTCTATATTTTCCTCTACGCTCTCAAGCATTTCTGCGGTGTGAGCCGTAGAGTCTGTGGCTATTTTGATGGAGCTGTCTATATTGGATACAAGCGTATTGAAGTTGTGTGTAGCAATAGTAAGATCACTGTTGTGCGTGTTTATATCCATAGGCTCCAAGCCTTTGATAGATGATTTCTCCAAAATACGCTCAGATGTGCTAGTGAACTTTTGAACAAATCGAATCAATTCATCCATCTGTGTAAATATATATATTAGCAGAGATATCAGCATAACAAAAAATGCATATTGTAATATTCTGTAATTTTTTATTTTTGCCTCATAATGCTGCTTGATATCGGATGCACGCTGATTGAGTGCTATGACAAGCTCCATACTTTTCTTGTAAATATCATTGATTTCTTTCTCCATTATGGTTGTATAGTATGGTATATTTTTTATATATAGATATTTAAACTCATTGACCAGATGGTAGAAAACCTGACCGATTTGATCTATTTTTGCATCATCTGATCGACCTCTGTGGAGGGTGCCAAGTAGATTATACATAGTTTTATCTACATTTTTTGGCAGAGTTTTTTGATGTCTTTGCGTATACAAAACAGCCTTGGAGATATCTTGTGTATATGATTTTTGTTTTTCTATGATATTGAGTGCACTTTTTTCGTTCTCTTGTAAATGGGATATTCTGTTGGAGATAAAAATAAGAGCAACAGAGATTACAATGATAAAAAAACCGACTATCTTTATCTTTTTCATAAATTATCCTTGTATATGGCTTGTAATTTTTCCGGATTGCAGACAAGTATATCGCCTTTTTGGGTGCAGACAAGATCATCTCTTTTTAAGCGATTGAGCACTCTCGATAGCGTCTCAGGCTGAATATGCAGCATCATAGATACATCATGGCGCTTAAGGCGATTGAACATATCCAGATCCTTATCGAGCATCATCGCTACTTTGGAGACAGAATCCAAAAGAAATTCGCGATTGATAAGCTCTCTAAGTAGCTTTGACTGCCTAAGTATTTCAGACATTAAGCTGTGACTCAGTACCCCGCTATCAATAAAATGTGCTTTAAATTGTCTGTAGTCTATACTTAGCATCTGAGATGATTCTATAGTAGATATATTTGCATAGGAGAATAGCTTTTCATCTTCCAAAGATGAAATATCAGATATCATTGTCCCTGGATAGATATAGTATAGGAATATTTCATTGTCATATTTATCTATTTTGTAAGCTTTTGCCAAACCTTGAGTCAAAAAGAGCAACTGTTCAGTGTAGCTTTTTTCATAATGGACAATGTAATCATTTGGCAGCTCCTTGATCACGGATATTGAGCTTAGCTTTTCAAGCAACTTTCCATCTAAAGACGAGAAAAACTCTATAGATTTAATGATATCTTTAAGTTTGCCGTTGGTTTCCATATTCATTATACTGCTTCTATTTATCTACCACAAGATCCTCATCGGGATCTAGCTCCATGACTTGCCATGGCAGACCTTGGGCGTTTAGCTCCTCCATAAAAGGATCGGGATCAAACTCCTCCATATTGTGCACTCCGGTTTGATACCATTTTTTCTCCAGCATCAGTTTGGCACCTATCATTGCCGGCACTC
>CAZVPN010000109.1:0-4772 GCA_964628135.1 uncultured Campylobacterales bacterium | reverse complement strand
TATTCTATCAAAAAGGGATTACAATGGCGTTGAGTGTTGTGATTTTGGCGGCCGGACAAGGCACAAGAATGAAATCCAAAAAGCCAAAAGTATTGCACGAAATATCCGGCAAGGCTATGCTATTTCACGCGATAGATGCTGCCAAAGAGGTATCTGATGATATTACGGTAGTGCTGTATCATCAAGCTGATTTGATCAAAAATGAGATAGAGAAGTATTATGATGGCATATCATTTCACACACAAGATGCACTCAACTATCCCGGCACAGGCGGTGCACTCAGAGGAGTAGAGCCTAGACACGATAGGGTCTTGATACTCAATGGAGATATGCCTCTGATTACCAAAGAGTCTCTTGAGCTACTCTCTCAAGGAGATGCTGATATCAATATGAGTGTCTTGATGCTTGATGATCCTAACGGATACGGAAGAGTCGTCATAGAAGATGGCAATGTCAAAGAGATCGTAGAACAAAAAGATTGCACCCCAAAACAAAAAGAGATCAAAAGCGTAAATGCCGGCGTTTACTGCGTCACAAAAGAGCTACTCAAGAGATATATACCTATGCTCAAAAACGATAATGCCCAAAAAGAGTATTATCTTACGGACATTATTCAGATGGCTGTATCTGAAGGCAAAAATATTCAGCCTGTTATCGTCAAAGAGGAGGAGTTTAAAGGGGTCAACTCCAAGCTTGATCTAGCAAATGCTGAAATAATTATGCAAAATCGCATCAAAAATAGCCTTATGATGCAAGGTGTCACTATGCGTTTGCCTGAGACGATCTATATAGACTCTCGTGCTTCATTTGATGGCGAATGCATATTGGAAAACGGTGTTAGCATCATAGGTAATACAAAAATATCAAGTAGCCATATCAAAGCTCATACCGTCGTAGAAGAGAGCCAAATAATCAATAGTGCCATAGGACCATTGGCACGCATCAGACCCGATAGTATCATCGAAGATACCCATATAGGCAACTTCACAGAGATCAAAAAATCACACCTCAAAGGTGTCAAAGCAGGTCACCTATCATATCTGGGAGATAGCCAGATAGATGAGGGCACCAATATAGGTGCAGGCACAATTATCTGCAACTATGACGGCAAACAAAAGCACAAAACAACCATAGGCAAAAATGTATTTGTAGGATCTGATTCTCAACTTGTAGCACCGCTTAGGATAGAGGACAATGTCATCATAGCCGCCGGCACAACCGTGACTGAAGATATCCAAAGTGGCGAACTTGCTATATCTAGACCCAAACTAAATAGAGTCAAAAATTTCTTTGAGAGATTTTTTACAAAGGATGATTAGTGCTGCTTGATCTAAAAAACAAAACTATTCTTCTCGGAGTCACAGGCTCAATATCTGCATACAAAGCTTGTGAAGTAGCTAGGCTTTTTGTCAAATCGGGTGCCAATGTGCATGTAGTGATGACACCTAGTGCACAGAGGTTTGTATCTGCTTTGACCTTTGAGGCTTTGACTAGAAATCCGGTGCTCAATGAAGATAGTGAAAGTTGGAGCAGTGATCTAAATCATATTGATATTGGCAAAAAAGCTGATATATTTCTCATCGCACCGGCTACTGCCAACACCATCAACAAACTAAGCAAAGGTATAGCCGATAATATACTACTACAGAGTGCACTTGCTTTTAACAAGCAGATTTTGGTGGCACCCGCAGCCAATACAAATATGATCCAAAACCACTACACCGACGGCTCACTAAAGATGCTCAAGGTCAATGATGTCAGGATAATATCTCCACAAAGCAAACTTCTTGCCTGCGGAGATGAGGGCAATGGAGCACTTGCTGATCCCCAAGAGATATATTATCAAGCTGCCAAAGCTCTATTGGAGGATCCCTTTTGGAGTGATCGCAAAGTAGTAGTCACGGGTGGCGGCACAAGAGAGAGTATCGATCAGGTTAGATTTATCAGCAACCACTCAAGCGGCAAAATGGGCAAAGCCTTGGCAACAGCATTATATATGCGAGGAGCTGATGTCTGCTATGTCACCACTATGCCTCACGATGACCTGCCGCAAGAGATTTACACAATAGATATAGATAGTGCCAAGGAGATGCACGAGTATGTTGTTGATTGTATCAGGGTAGCCAAAAAGGGTGTAATGAGCAAAGCTAGCCTAAACAATCCTGATGCTATCGGGATGATCCAAAAAACTCCATATCTCTTTATGGCTGCAGCGGTTGCTGATTTTACCCCCAAATATCCACAAGATGGCAAGCTCAAAAAGAGCTCTTTGGGCGATGAGTGGAATATCGAACTCAAACAGAGCGATGATATCCTAAAGAGTATCAACAAAGACGGCATCATAACTGTAGGATTCAAAGCTGAGATGGATAGTGAAAATGGCTACCAAAATGCAAAAAGTCTGATAGAGAAAAAAGGTGTCGATGCGGTATGCTACAATCTGCTACAAGATAGCCAAAGCTTCGGCACTGATGACAATAAAATTACATTTATCACAAAGGATAGTGATAGTGATCTTGGCAAAGCAGATAAGCTTGAGCTATCTTTTAAGATTTTGGATGAGAGTAAAAAACTAGACGAGGATAATAATGGCAAAAAATAACATACTCAAGCATCTGGCTATCATAATGGACGGCAACGGCAGATGGGCAAAAAACCAAGGCAAAAAGAGAACAGAGGGACACAAGATGGGGGCAGAGGTCGTTAGAGAGATCACCACATACTGTGCCAATCACGAGACGATAGAGACTCTGACTCTATATGCCTTTAGCACCGAAAATTGGAAACGCCCCAAAGCTGAAGTTAGCTTTTTAATGAAACTGCTTGATAACTATCTTCGCAAAGAACTTGATGTCTATATGAGAGAGGATATCAGATTTGAGACTGTTGGAGATATATCTGCATTTTCCGACAAACTCAAAAAGACAATCTCAGAGACAAAAGAGGCGACAAAAAATAACAAAAAGCTCACTCAAGTGCTTGCACTCAACTACGGCAGCAGAGATGAGATCGTCAGAGCTGCAAATAGAGTTATTCAAGATAACAAGGAGCTCACAGAGGAGTCTCTCTCGGCTGCACTCGATAGTCCATATACCGATATAGATCTTATGATCCGCACAAGCGGTGAGCAGAGACTATCCAACTTTTTATTGTGGCAGCTAAGTTATAGCGAATTGTATTTTACAGATACTCTTTGGCCGGATTTCAAGTTTGATGAATTAGAGAGCATCATAGATGAATTTTACGGCAGAGAGAGAAAGTTTGGAGGCATATAGTATGGATATAAACAGTATGCTGGCTATTGCCGCTGCAATTTTGGGGCTTTTGGTGGGCTCATTTCTCAATGTGGTCATATATCGAACCCCAAGAGGAGAAAATATAGCCTTCCCCGCATCGCACTGCCCAAGCTGCAACACTCCACTCAAGTGGTATCACAATATCCCACTGCTATCTTGGATATTTCTTGGCGGCAAGTGTGCATACTGCAAAGAGCCAATCTCCAAACAGTATCCAATTGTTGAGCTTCTCAATGCACTGTTATGGTTTGGACTTTTTCTCAAAATTGGAGCTGTTTGGTATTTTCCATTTGTGGCAGCATCATTTAGTGCACTACTTGCACTTAGCGTGATAGATATCAAATATATGGCTGTGCCGGATTCAGTCAATTTTTTTGCTCTTGTTATGGCACTAGTTAGCCCAAAGATACTTCATCTTGATTGGAGCAATCCAATACTTGATGCTGCTGTGGCTGCCGGAGGACTTTGGGCTTTGGCAAAAATTATAGCCCTTGTTGCACGCAAAGAGGCTATGGGTGGAGCGGATGTGATAGTAGCAGGCACAATGGCAGCACTGCTTGGTTTTCCGGGATTTTTCATCGCCATATTCCTATCTGCCATCATTGCTATCATCCCCTCACTACTTGCCAAAGATACAATGGTGCCATTTGTGCCGTTTTTGGCAATAGCGACACTTATAGTCTATCTTTTTGACTCACAAGCGGCATCTTTGCTCAATAGCATCATATATAGACAATGAGAGTAAAAGCCGTCATAGCATATGATGGAAGCAAATTCCAAGGCTTCCAACAACAAAAAAGCACCAACAACACCATTCACACGACACTACATAATGCACTACTTTCACTTGGTATAGATTCCAAGCTCATTGGATCCGGTCGCACCGATGCCAATGTCCACGCTACAGGGCAAGTGGTTAGCTTCGATCTACCTGCACATTGGCAAGATTTGCCATCACTAAAGAAGCGTCTAAACAACAAACTAAAATATATCCATATCAAACATATATCCAAAGTAGATGACAATTTCCACGCAAGATTTTCAGCCAAAAGAAGAGTATATAGATATATCTTCAAGAGCACCCGACCACACATATTCGAACGCGACTATATAGCATATCTCAAGCTAAAAGATAGCAATAAACTCCAAGAGGCTCTATCTCTTTTTGTCGGCAGATATGATTTTTCTCTGTTTTGCAAAACAGGCTCGGAGGTCAAAGATTATATCAGAGAGATTTATGATGCCAAATATATCCAAAGAGGAGATTATCACTATATATATTTCCAAGCCAACGGCTATCTCAGAGCCCAAGTGAGAATGATGATAGATGCTGCCATCAAAGTAGCCAATGGCAAGCTAACCCCAAATCAACTAAAAGAGCAAATAGACAATATCACCAAACACACCCACACATTAGCACCGGCAGAGGGATTATATCTAGCTAGAGTGATCTATTGATCTTGCACCAAAAATATG
>CAZVPN010000108.1:0-4788 GCA_964628135.1 uncultured Campylobacterales bacterium | reverse complement strand
ATGAAATTTACGGGCAAAAATGTATTGGTCACCGGATCAAGTAGAGGAATAGGCGCTGAAATAGCAAAGAGTTTGGCTTCATATGGGCTAAAGGTGTGGATCAATTATCGTAGCTCAGAGGCTGAGGCTGAAGCTGTCAAAGATGCTATCATCAAAGCAGGCTCAGAGGCTGAGGTGATTGGCTTTGATGTGAGTGATGAAGATGCTTTTGTCGGGGCTATCAAGCATATCATTGAGAGTGATGGAGAGCTTGCTTATCTAGTCAACAATGCAGGTATCACTAAAGACAAACTTGCTATGCGTATGAAGACGGATGAGTTTATGGCAGTGATTGAGGCAAATCTCAAATCTACATTTATCGGATGTCGCGAAGCACTCAAGGTGATGGGCAAAAAGCGTTTTGGCTCAGTAGTCAATATAGCCTCTATCGTAGGAGAGACCGGCAATGCAGGGCAGACAAATTATAGTGCAAGCAAGGGCGGCACTATCGCTATGACCAAAAGCTTTGCCCAAGAGGCTGCGCCACGAGGTATCAGATTCAACACCATTACCCCCGGTTTCATCGCTACTGAGATGACGGATGTGCTCAAAGATGAGATCAAAGATGCTTTCACTGCCAAGATACCGATGGCAAGATTTGGCAATCCAAGCGAAGTGGCAGATGCCGTGGCGTTTTTGTTGAGTGATCACGCTAGCTATATTACCGGCGAGACTCTCAAGGTCAATGGCGGAATGTATATGTAAACTATCCAAGCAATTTCATATCTGCCTTTATTTGGCACATATCTTTACAAAGAGGAACCCATTTGGCTACAAAAATACTTTTGCTCGAAGATGACAGACTCTACAATGAAACTTTACAAGATTTTTTGAGCGAAGAGGGTTTTGATGTGCTTGGTGTTTTTGACCCAAGAAGTGCACTTGATGAGATATACAACGGCAGTTTTGATCTATATCTTCTCGATATAAATCTTCCTTTTGAGAGTGGCATAGAGTTGCTTGGTGAGTTGAGAGATTCAGGCGACAATACTCCTGCTATATTTTTGACTTCACGCGATGATAAAGCCTCACTTAGAGATGGCTTTTTGAGCGGTGCAGATGATTATATGCAAAAGCCGATCGATCTAGATGAGTTATCTTTGCGTATCAATGCCGTCCTTGGTCGCTCTTATGCAAAAGAGAGTATCAAGCTTGGCAGATTTATTTTGGATGCAGAGTCCAAAACACTCATTGATGAGCACTCCAAAAGGGTAAATATAGGCAAAAAGAGTATAGATCTGCTGCTATTGTTGGTGCAATCGCAAGATAGAATCCTATCAAATGATACGATCAAGAGCAGATTGTGGCTACCCTCAGAGGAGCCAAGTGACGGGGCTATCAGAGTATATATCAACAAACTCAAAAAGCTTTTTCCTAATGCCATCGAAAATATTAGAGGCATAGGGTATAAGTTTGATTTGCAAGGAGTCGATCCATCAGAGCAAAAATGATTATATCTTTGATGCTGTTTGCCATCATTGACGCCCTGCTTCTTGTAGCTATGTATTGGTTTTTGAGACAACAAGATTTTGGTTATGGCAGTTTTGTGGTGGCATCTATAATGTTTGTCGTTGCCTCATCTGCTGCAGGATACATTGTGCTTTCTGAGATTTTGGATACCCAACAGGATCAAGAGCAGAGATTGCTAAATATCTCCAAAGAGATGCTGCACGAGATCAATCTACCCATATCGACCATTGATGCCAATTTGTCAATGCTCAAAAGATCTACAACCGATCAAAAAGAGTTGCAAAGATTAGATAGGATATCTGCTGCTTTGCTCAGGCTCAAGCGATTGTATAGCGAACTTTCATATAGCATCAAAAAAGATATTATGCCTATCCAAAAGGAGGAGTTTGATCTCAAAGAGACTCTCAAAGAGAGAGTATCCAGCTTCAAGGAGCTTGCCATCAATGAGTTTGAGCTTGATCTTGAGCCATTTACCGTGTTTGTCGATAGGATAGGGCTAGAGCAGATGCTTGACAATATCATAGAAAATGCTATCAAGTATTCAGACAAAAATAGCAAAATCACGATTACGCTTAAAAATGGTATCCTAAAAATCCAAGATCTAGGCATAGGAATATCACCTGAGCAGATGGTGCATATTTATGATAGATATTATCAAGGTGACAGTAGCACCAAAGGTGAGGGCATAGGTCTTGCACTTGCCAAGCAGTATTGTGATAGAGAGGGCATAGCCATAGATATATCCTCATCAAAAGGGATCGGCACTACAATTACGCTTGGCTTTGGTAATACTGAGATAACACAATACTCGGTATAATGGGATTATGGAAATATTATTATTGGAAGATGATGCAATATTGGCAGAGAGTCTCAAGGAGTATCTTGAGTCTGAGGGATACAGCGTAGATGCGGTTGTGCGGGGCGAAGAGGTGTTTGATCTGACTTTTGAGAAGAGTTATGATCTATATATTTTCGATATCAATGTGCCCGATATCAACGGACTTGAAGTGCTCAAAGAGCTCAAAGGTGCAGATGATACGACGCCTACCATTTATATCTCCGCCCTTGTTGATGTTGCCTCTATCAACAGTGGATTTGAAGCCGGTGCCATTGATTATCTCAAGAAGCCATTTGATCCAGAGGAGTTACTGATTCGTATCAGACATCATCTGGGAAAAGACCTTAATGACACTATTAAATATGCAGATCTGGTTTACAGTCCAAAAAGCGGCAAAATCCAAAAAGGAGATGAGAGTTTCTATTTGGCAGAACTTCAAAAAAATATATTTGACAGACTTATTTCAAGCATCGGCGATATAGTCTCTTCAGATGAGTTGATGGAGTATATGGAGCATCCAAGCTCAAATGCTCTAAGGGTCACAATAGCAAAACTCAAAAAAAAGCTTGATATAGATATCAAAAATATAAGAGGGCAGGGTTATACTATTGAAGAGATATGAGATTGAATCATTTGTCAAAAGTTTCCTGCTCTTTTTTATTTTGATAGCATCACTGTACACTCTTTTTTTATGGCAAAACTATAGTAGTCAAAAGAGACATTTTGATGAGAAACTTCTAAGCGAAATGCAGATTTTCAGTTATAGTCCACTTTCCAACAAGTTTAATGTAGATTTTGTTCCGTATGAAAATGATTTGATCCAAAAAAACAGACTTATCCAAGATGCAGGTAGCGTTTATGCACTCTTTATGATACCAAACAGTAAAAAATATTTGCTAAAAATTTCCATTTCACTCGCCAAATACAAAGAGATGCTTTCACAACAAAACAAAAATCTTTTTAGGTGGATTGTATTTTTTATATTTTTAATAGCCATGATTTCGATCTTTCTTGCGTACTACTCTTTATCTCCTATCAGAAGAGCCATCAAAATTAACGAAGAGTTTCTCAAAGATATCCTTCATGATGTCAATACGCCATTGAGTGCGATGGTTATCAATCTCAAAATTTTGAGAAATCATTTTGGTGAAGATAGGAGTCTGAGCAGGATGGAAAACAGCGTAGAGACAATTAAAAATCTGCAATTGAATCTAAAATCATATCTAAATAATTTGCCCAAAGAGAAAGAGAGGTTTAATCTTGCCAAACTTGTAGACAGCAGAGTAGAGTATTTTAGGGTTATGCATCCTGATCTTAAATTTATAGTAAATATCGATAGCAGAGTAGAGCTAAATACAACCAAAGAGGCATTTATAAGGATAATAGATAATATCATCTCCAACGCCTGCAAATACAACAAAAAAAGCGGTGAAGTCATAATTGGATATGCAGATAATATATTGAGTATAGAGGATACAGGAGTAGGTATTAGATATCCTGAGCGAGCTTTTGACAGATATTACAAAGAGGGTGAAAGAGGGCTTGGGCTTGGGTTGCATATAGTCAAAGAGATGAGCAAAGAGCTTGGTATAGGAGTTTCGATTCAGAGTCAAGTGGGAGAGTGGAGCAGGTTTGAACTCAATCTGTCTCAAGTAATATTTGGGTAATTCGAAAGTGATATGATGTCAAGAATCAAACAAGGAAAAACAATGTCGAAAACAAAAAATATCATTTTTGTCATGATTTTAATATTTGGCTCCACCGGTTTGTATGCGGCATCAGCAGAGGCAAATATTTCAATTGATAAATCAAAATCGAGTGAAAAAGCAGACATGCAGGCAAACAAAGTAGATAAAGTATCATTAGATGAGTTGGTTGCCAGATATCACAAGGCATCAAAAGATGATATGTATAAGATTATGAACCAAATCAAACAAAAGATTGCCCTCATGTCACAAAATAGGCAAGAGAAGGCAATAAAAAGGGTCCACAAAGAGGTTAAAGCCAAAGGTGCCTTTTTTGCAAAAGAGCGGAAGAGATTCAGAAAGAATAGAAAAAAAGATATAAAAAAAGGTGCAGCAACAGCTGAAAAATATGCAAAAAATACCCGCCAAAATATTAAGAAAACAGCTAAAAAAGCTCACAAAATTCATGAAACTATTCACAAATTTTCCAGTAAAATTAGCAAACAAGCACATAAGCATATGCAAAATAGGTATAACCATTCTGTAAAGCATGTGAATAGGGCAGCAGATTTTATAAAATCTAGTAACCATAGTCATTCACATCATCGTAATCCACTTGATGTAATGAGCGGTTCAGGCA
This sequence comes from uncultured Campylobacterales bacterium, assembly GCA_964628135.1. Classification (GTDB taxonomy): domain Bacteria; phylum Campylobacterota; class Campylobacteria; order Campylobacterales; family Sulfurovaceae; genus JAAXPZ01. The sequence goes on along the minus strand of CAZVPN010000108.1, from coordinate 116 downwards.
GTTATACTAGTGGATTTACTGCCAAATCCGGCAGCGACTCAAGCAAAAGCACAAGCAACGGATCGAGCAGTAGCGGTACAGGCAGCACTGACACCGGTGGAGGAATCGGCGGATTT
>CAZVPN010000107.1:0-4791 GCA_964628135.1 uncultured Campylobacterales bacterium | reverse complement strand
TTCCGGTCATTTTGGACTTCAAGGCAAATTTTCCATCACTATTGCAACCACTCAGTAACACAGCAACAATAATAAAAGCAATAATTTTCGCAAAATATTTCATATCAAAAGTTTAACATTTAATTTTAAACAGTAGCTAATAAAACAATGCGCTCAAACTTTTCAAATTATTATGAAATATTTATGTTTTGTTACGATTTGTATAATTTTTGTGCCTTTTTGGATAAATTTTACAAATATAACATATATTGTCAAAATAAATCGGTTATACTTTGATATCCAATTTCTTGAGGAGGAGATAGATATGAAAAAACTGGTTCAAATCGTTACGGTATCTTTGATGATGCTTGGTATGTCGCTTATGGCGGAGGATAGTATCAAAATAGGGGCAATAGTCTCGGCCACCGGACCTGCATCGTTTTTGGGTGATCCGGAGCTTAAAACACTCAAGCACTATGTAGACAAGATCAATGCTTCAGGCGGTGTAGATGGCAAAAAAATAGAGCTCATTGCCTATGATACGGGTGCCAATCCCAAAAAAGCCGTCTCTTTTACCAAGAGACTTCTGTTTAAAGATAAGGTGGCAGCAATCATAGGACCATCAACAACCGGCGAAACTATGGCAATCATCCCATTGGTGCAAAAAGCTAAAATACCGCTCATCTCTATGGCAGGAAGTGTAGCTATAATCAACCCGGTCAAAAAGTATGTATTTAAAATAGTAGCGACTGACAGAATGGCTTGTGAGCGTATCATGCAAGATCTACAAAAGCGTAAACTTACAAATCTGGCACTAATATCCGGAAGCGGCGGATTTGGTAAATCTATGCGAAAACAGTGCAAAGAGGTGGCACCTACATATGGTATCAAGATTGTAGCTGATGAAACTTACGGCAAGAAAGATACCGATATGACAGCACAGCTGCTCAAGATCAAAAATACTCCAAAGCTACAAGCAGTTTTAAACCCCGGCTTTGGTCAGGGGCCGGCAATTGTGGCAAAAAACTATGCTCAACTCAAATTCAGTCAACCTCTGTATGAGTCACACGGCGTAGCATCCAAAAAATTCATAGAGATTGCGGGCAAAGCAGCCGAAGGTGTCAGACTCGTCTCCCCGCCTGTTGTAGTAGCAGACAAACTCCCGGATAGCAATCCTATCAAAAAAGTTGCTCTTGAGTATAAAAATGAGTATGAAAAAACATTCAATACTCAAGTAGCAAGTTTTGGCGGACACGCTTATGACTCTTTGTTTGCTATAGTAGATGCTATCAAGGCTACAAAAAGCACAGATCCTGAGAAAATAAGAGATGGCATAGAGGCACTCAAAGATTTCAAAGGAATTGACGGAGTGGTCAATATGAGCCCAACAAACCACTTAGGTCTAGATACCAAAACAGGAATGATACTGCTTGAGATCAAAAACGGCGACTGGTCTCTTCTCAAGTAAAAACAGATGAGTGAGCTTTTTGCTTTTCTGATATCCGGCATTACCGTTGGATTTGTCTATGCCCTTGTGGGCATGGGCTTTACCGTCATTTACAACTCAAGCGGCATTATCAATTTTGCTCAAGGTGAGTTTGTGATGGTTGGCGGAATGAGTATGGTTTTTATACTCGCTGCTGGAGTAGGGTTTGCACCGGCTTTTGTGCTAGCAGTGGTAGCTACGGCACTGCTTGGGATACTGCTTTGGAAACTTATTGATCTATCTAAAGAGAGCTCACAAGTATCACTCATCATTCTTACGCTCGGATTTTCTATATTTTTGCGTGGTGCTGCGGAGGTGATTTTTGACAAGGAGCTGCACACACTGCCCTCATTTGCAGGAGAAGGCTCAATAAATCTCTATGGAGCAACACTAAGCTATCAATCACTTTTGATAATTGTAATCTCAATCTTGATAGTGATAGCTCTTTGGCTTTTTTTCAAAAAAACACGCCTTGGCAAAGCAATGATAGCCTCATCAAACAATTTAGATGCTGCCAAACTGATGGGCATAAATATCAAAAAAATCCTCATGCTCAACTTCGCCATATCGGCATCGATAGCAGCTATTGGAGGTATATTGATTACACCTATAACCTCTACAAATTATGAGGTAGGCATAATGCTAGGACTCAAAGGCTTTGCAGCTGCCATTATAGGAGGCTTGAGCAATCCATTTGGAGCCGTGATTGGAGGATTGATACTTGGCATCATGGAGGTGCTGGTAGCAGGCTATATATCATCAGAGTATAAAGATGCCGTAGCATTTGTGATAATGCTAGCAATACTGTTTTTTAGACCTGAGGGGATATTCTCTAACCTCAGTGCAAAGAGAGTATGATGAGCAAAAATATACCCATATCAAAATCTCTGCTGCTACTGAGTATCACCCTTGTGGTTATTCCGTTTTTTTTGGATAACGATTTTTATTATGAGATTGCCATTGTGGCACTGCTAAACGCAATCATCGCATCAGGACTCAACCTCTTGATGGGATATGCAGGTCAGATATCCTTGGCACATGGAGCATTTGCCGGTTTGGGAGGATATATATCGGCTATTTTGACGGGACACTATGGGCTTCCTCCTCTTCTGTCTATTGCTATTGCACTTATTTTTATGGCAATATTTGCATTCATTTTATCAAAACCTATACTCAAACTTACGGGTCACTATCTGGCAATGGCTACCCTTGGGGTCGGTGTGATTATCAATATCATCCTAAACAGCGAAGAGGATCTCACGGGCGGAGCAGATGGAATGAGCGTAGATAGTTTTACAATATTTGGTTTTGCTCCCGATAGTAGTTGGCAGTGGTATCTTATCGCTGCTATACTTTTGATTGCTCTGCTGTGGCTGAGTGAAAATCTTATCAATTCTCCCTTGGGAAGAATCTTGCGTAGTCTGCATGATTCACAAAGGGCAGGCAGTAGCGTCGGTATCGATATAGCACACTACAAAAGTATAATCTTTGTCATATCGGTAGTCATTGCGACACTTGCCGGCTCATTGTATGCGTTTTTTTCCGGCTTTATATCTCCACAGGAGGCAAGCTTTGGACACTCCATTGAACTTGTTGTGATGGTTGTGCTTGGGGGAATGGGCAGACTTTACGGATCGGTCATCGGAGCTTTCATTATCACTATTTTGCCTCAGTTTTTGACCTCTTTTGATGAGTATCAGACACTTATATATGGTGCTATCATTATTTTTGTGATGGTTTTTATGCCAAATGGAGTTATCTCTCTTTTCGATAGATTTGGCAAGGAGAAGAGGTATGCTTGAGGCAAAGAATCTCACCAAACAATTTGGCGGCGTAAAGGCTGTGGATGATTTTAGCTTCAAGGTCAAAAAGGGCACGGTGCATGCTATCATTGGTCCTAATGGTGCAGGCAAAACAACACTGGTAAATATGCTGACAGGAGTTTATAGCTGTGATAGCGGGAGTGTCTGGCTCGATGGTGCAGATGTGACCAATACATCTACCGATCAGCTTGTATATAGAGGAGTATGTCGCACATTTCAGCATCTGGAGGTTTGCGGCAATATGACTGCACTTGAAAATGTCCTGCTGGGATTTGATAGATATATGAGTAAAAATATTTTAAAAGTCTCTTTTAGAACCAAACAAATAAAAGATGATGAAGAGAGATATACCAAAAGAGCATTGCACCTGCTTGGGTTGATTGGCATAGAGAAGCACGCAGATACTCTCGCCAAAAATCTATCTTACGGGATACTAAAAAAACTTGAAATCATCAGGGCGCTTGCCACATCGCCCGAGCTGATACTTCTTGATGAACCGGTTGCCGGGCTCAACCCCAAGGAGACCGCCGAGGTTGCCGATCTGATACGCAAACTAACAGCCGATGATGTGACAATCATACTGATAGAGCATGATATGCGTATGGTTATGGATCTCTCCGAATATATCACCGTGATGAATTTTGGCAAAAAGCTGGCAGAAGGTACACCCACTGAGATCAAAAACAATCCCGATGTAATCAAAGCTTATCTTGGCGGAGGGAGTTTTGAAAATGTCTGATCCTATATTAAAAATAGAAAAACTCTCATACCACTATGGACAGATCATTGCTCTAGAGAATATATCGCTCCATATCAACCCTGGAGAAATAGTATCACTTGTCGGTGCAAACGGTGCAGGCAAAACCACTCTACTGCGTGCCATTAGCGGATTGGGCAAACCAAAAAGCGGTAAAATAGTATATGACAAAAAAGATATAACCAACTACTCCGCACAAAAAAAGGTTTTGTCAGGTATCGCACAGGTGCCGGAGGGTCGTGGGCTTTTTACGGTTTTGAGTGTTGAGGATAATTTGCTTCTGGGAGCCTACAGCAGAAAAGACAAACAGATACGATCTGATCTTGAAGATATTTATAGAAGATTTCCGATTCTTGAAGAAAAAAAGGAACAATACGCCGGCACCCTCTCAGGCGGGCAGCAGCAGATGGTAGCAGTAGGCAGAGCTTTGATGAGTCGACCTAAGTTGCTACTCTTGGATGAGCCCAGTATGGGCTTGGCACCTATTATTGTGGAAGAAATATTTGACATCATCACAAATCTTAGAGAGCAAGGTGTTACCATATTTATAGTGGAGCAAAATGCCTATCTTGCACTCAAGCACTCAGATAGAACCTATGTTTTGGAAAACGGCAAAATTGTGCAAGAGGGAAAGTCAACACAAATGCTAAATGACAAAGGAATCATAGAGGCATATTTGGGAGGTTAGAGGGATCTATTTTTATTGCGATAAAACTCTGCTGCTTTTTGTTTGCCCAATCTCTCAT
>CAZVPN010000106.1:0-4854 GCA_964628135.1 uncultured Campylobacterales bacterium | reverse complement strand
GTAAAATATAATTCTCATACTATTTAATATTGATTTCAGTATCGCCTGCTATAATTAGTCTGTTTAAATTCAGATAAAAGACTAAAAAGATATGAGATACCTAATAGCACTGCTTTTACCATTGTTATTGTTTGCCGCACCCGATGCCAAGATGAAGATATCTAAAAATGTGGACAATAGATTAAAAGTAGCTATAGTTGACTGCTCTTCTGATAATGAGATGTCCAAAAAACTTTTTGATATATTTGTTGATGACTTCAGGATAAGCGGTAATTTTCTTCCGGATAGAAATAGATACGAAGGGTCATACTCATCGGCTGCCTCAGCAGTAGGACTTAGAAATAAGCAGTATATCCTAAAGTATGAATATGCAAACTACAATAGCTCCGCCGTAGTTAGATTTAAGCTGATCAAAGGTAGCAATTCAAGGATAGTACTTGAGAAGAAATATACCATTCCAAATCCATCAAGGTATCCTTTTTTGGCACATCGGGCAGTTACTGAGGTAAATAGAGTTCTTGGTTTTCCATCTATTAAATGGATTAACAGATATGTTGTATTTGCCAGATATACCGGTCGTAAAGAGAGTGAAATAGTTTTGGCTGACTATACATTTCATTTCACGAAAACTGTTATCAGAGGAGGGCTTAATCTCTTTCCCCAATGGGGTGATCCGAAACAACAGGGGTTTTATTATACTTCATATGAGGGCAAAGAGCCGGCAATATATCATCTCAATATATACACAGGAGAGAGAAAGTTTATCACTTCATCTCCCGGTATGATAATCTGCTCCGATGTTAGCAAAGATGGTACCAAATTGCTGTTGACGATGGCACCGAATGCTCAACCTGATATCTATGAGTTGGATCTCTCTGCAGGCTCAAAGAGAAGATTAACCAAATACAGTGGTATAGATGTCAATGGCAAATTTGCAGACAATGGCAAATCATTGATATTTGTCTCAAACAGACTCGGCAATCCGGGCATCTATAAGAAAAAGATAGGAAGTTCCGCCGTAATCAAGCTGATATATCATGGCAAGAAAAACAGCAGTTGCGATACAAATGGCAAGAAGGTAGTCTATTCAAGCAAGGAGGCGACAAATAGGTTCAACATATATGTTGCAGATAGTTACGGTGGCGGTGTTAGGCCGCTTACAAGCACCGGTGTCAACCAGTTTCCTCGTTTTGCACCGGACGGCAACACAGTCTTATATATCAAACGAGACAGAGGACTCAATGAGATCGGATATATTGGACTAAAGACCAATATTACAATGCTTTTTCCGCTTGGAAACAGAAAAATACAATCAATAGATTGGTAAAACAAAAAGGAGTAACAGATGAAATTTAATCTAATAACGATACCGGCAATTATAGCAATTTTTTCAATGACAGGATGTACCAAACATGCCTCTTCACTAACGCCAGATGGTGCTACTGCAGTATCTTCTGATACCGTATCGCTGGATGGTTCATCGGGCAGTGAAGGGGGATATGCCAATAGTCATGGAGGCAGCTCCAAAAATAGTGTACATTTTGCATTTGACAGCAACAAGATCTCCAGCCAAGACAAAGAGAAGATCGATAGAAGCAGTTATGCTTTAAAGCAAAAAAAAGTAGTCAAAATAGAAGGCAATAGTGATGAGTATGGTACTGATGAGTACAACTATGCTTTGGGATTGAGGCGCGCAAAAGCTGTTAAACAGGAGATGATAGCCAAAGGAGTGCCCGCAAAAAAAATCAAAGTAATCAGTTATGGAGAGAGTAATCCCGAATGTCAGGATCACACAAAAAAATGCTACAAGAAAAACAGGCGAGCTGATTATAGATAAATGATAGGATAAAGCAATGGGTAAAATAATCTTTTTTTTGATTTTTCTGTTATCTGCAGCGTGGTCTGAACCATCCGTATATGGCGCAACAGGCTCATATGTATCACCACAAAAAAACAGAGCCAAGATACAATCTCTGAAAGAAGAGGTTGAGAGACTAAAGCAAGAGATCGATGGCTTGAAATCCGTTGTTGAAGGATTGGGTGCTACGATCAATGAACAGCAAGCAAAGAATCATAGTGGGCAAGAGAGCAGTGGAATGCTGCAAAAACTTGCAAATATGATAGACAAAATAAATAATGATTATGTATCAAAGAGTGAATTGAAGCAAGCACTATCGGGCAAAAAAATATCAAACAGCAAGAGCAAGATTGACAAAAACAGCAAGCTGAACACTACACTTAACAAGGCATCGTCATCTGCACTCTACAGCAAAGGCGTAAGACTGGTCAAGCAGAATAAATACAGTGAAGCAAAACTAAGATTTGATATACTCAAAAAGAGAAAATATAAAAAGGCATCTACATATTTCTATCTAGGTGAGATAGCTTATAGAACACACAATTATCAAGATGCAATAGATTACTACAAAGTAAGTGCTCAGGCTGATGAGAGTGCAAATTATATGGATAAATTGCTGCTTCATACTGCACTTTCACTTGAAAAAACAGGTCAAAACTCACAGGCAAAGAGGTTTTTTCAAGCTATTATAGATGGATATCCTGACAGCTATAGCGCAAAGGTTGCCAAAAAACATCTATAAATTTCTGCCTATATACATAAAAAATGGTATAATCCAATAAAAACAGGATTATACATGCATCAAAAAACAATAGCATTACATGCAGGATATCACGGAAATGAACAAGGGACCATGGCTGTGCCGATATACCAAAGCACCGCATATGAGTTTGAAAACACCTCTCATGCTGCTGACCTTTTTGCTTTGCGAGATCTTGGTAATATCTATACAAGACTCACAAACCCCACTACTGAAGTACTGGAAAAGAGATTCGCACAACTCGAAGGGGGATCTGCTGCTATAGCTACGGCAAGCGGTGCTGCGGCGATTTTTTATGCATTTGCCAATGTAGCCGAGGCAGGCGATAATATAGTAGTTGCCAATCAGGCATATGGCGGTACTACTACAATGACCGGCCACACTCTCAAGAGATTTGGGATTGAGGCAAGATATTTTGACATACATGACCTTGACAAGATGGAGAAGATGATAGATGATCGCACTAAAATGATATTCTTTGAAGTGATCCCAAACCCTAGCGTTGAGATGACTGATATGGATGAGATAGTATCTATTGCCAATAAACACAATGTCTTGTTGTGTGCGGATAATACGGTAGCTACACCTATATTGTGTCAGCCTTTAGAAATAGGTGCAGATATAGTAGTACATAGCACAAGCAAATACACGACAGGTCAAGGTTTGGCACTCGGCGGAATGATAGTTGAGAATAAAGATATATCCAAAAAGATAGTAGACAACCCAAGATACAGTCACTTTAATACGCCGGATGAGAGTTATCATGGTCTGGTGTATACTGATACTGGATTGCCACCGTTTACTCTCAGAGTCAGGCTTGCACTACTTAGAGATTTTGGTGCAACACCGGCACCTTTTAACTCTTGGCTGCATATTCAAGGGCTTGAGACATTGGCTTTGAGAATGGTGGAGCACTCTAAAAATGCACTTGAGGTGGCACAGTTTTTGCAACAGCACCCAAAGGTCAAAAAGGTAAATTATCCAGGTCTGCCAAGCAGCCCTGATTATCCTTTGGCTCAAAAGTATCTCAAGGATGGTATGGCAAGTGGCTTGATGAGCTTTGAACTTGACAGCAAAGAGGAGGCTGAGAGGGTAGCCAACTCACTAAAGATATTTAAATTGGTCACAAATATAGGTGATAGCAAATCGATAGTCACACATCCTGCAAGCACTACTCATCAACAATTAAGCGATGAAGAGATGATCTCGGCCGGTGTGACGCCAGGGTTGATTCGTTTGAGTATAGGATTGGAGGATAGCAGAGATCTGATCGAAGATCTCAAACAAGCTTTGGAGGGCTAAAATGAAGTATGCACAAAATGTTTTGGAGCTTATTGGGCAAACTCCACTTGTCAAACTGGAGGAGGCTAGTAAAAATAGTACCATTGTGCTTGGCAAATGTGAATTTCTCAATCCCGCCGGCTCTATAAAAGATAGAATCGGCATCAGTATGCTTGAGAGTGCACAAAGCAATAGTCTGATAGGAGATGAAACGACCATCATAGAACCAACAAGCGGCAATACCGGCATAGCACTTGCAATGGCGTGTGCCGTTAGGGGGCTTAGATTGATAATAACTATGCCTGAAAATATGAGCATAGAGCGTAGGCAGATAATGAGTGCACTTGGTGCGGATGTAATATTGACAGATGCCAAGCTTGGTATGCAGGGTGCTATCGATAAAGCAGTAGAACTTTTTGAGCAGATAGAGGATTCATATATGCCATTGCAGTTTGCAAACAAAGCAAATCCACAAATACACCGCGAGACAACAGCCCAAGAGATCTGGGAAGACACCAAAGGAAGAATTGATATATTTGTAGCCGGTGTTGGTACAGGCGGGACAATTACTGGTGTAGGCGAGGGACTCAAGAGATTGAATCCAGACATAGATATAGTTGCAGTTGAGCCACATGAGTCGGCGGTATTGAGCGGTGAGGATGTGGGATTTCACTCTATACAAGGTATCGGCGCAGGTTTTGTGCCTGATCTACTTGATACAGAGATATATGATGAGATTATCAAGGTTAGCAGTGAAGATGCCAAACAGACGGCACGCAACTTAGCTCATCAAGAGGGTCTATTGGTAGGTATCTCTGCCGGAGCCAATGTGTATGCCGCATCCCAATTGGCAAGTAGAGTAGAAAATAGAGACAAGGTCATAGTGACAATACTTCCCGATACAGGTGATAGATATTTGAGTTCAGATCTATTTGTTGACAAATAGTATAAAAGT
>CAZVPN010000105.1:0-4867 GCA_964628135.1 uncultured Campylobacterales bacterium | reverse complement strand
CTGCAAATTTCTTGGCATTTTTAGCCCATCTTGCTGAGTTGTTTGGACTACAAGGGCGTTTTGTATCCATCTTCATAGGCATACCCTCAGATAGCCAAGTGATATATGTTGCCATAGCTACGGATGCTGGAGTGTCAATGATTGGTCTTTTGCCATTCATGCTTCTCATGAAACAGTTATTGATACGATCTTGGAGAGTCTGCACTGTTTTTTCACGCTTGGAGTAAGCAGGAAATGCGGTTGCTGTGCCTATAAATGTGCCGATTCCATCAGCAGTGCCTGGCTTGCCATCAGCACCCTTGAGGTGACAACTTGCACAATTGAGCTTGTTGCCCACCATATCTTTGGTCAATGGATGGGTATCGGTGTGAAGCAAAATATCCTCACCCAGCTTAACCATCTTCCCTACTTCACCAGCGGGATACTCTTTGGGTGCTTGACCTGCAGATAGAAGTGTCGCTCCTACAGCACCAACCAATGCTATTTTTAATACTTTCATAAAAAACTCCTTTTTATAGTTTGATAGAGTATTATATTACTTCCATATAACCGCAATGTAACAAAAGAATAATTGATAATCAAACTATGATACAATTACAAAAAAACAAGAGGTGACTATGAGAATTGCTACTTGGATTGTTTTGGTAATGTTGCTACTTTTAGAGGCTATTTTATTTATGGCATTTACCGCAAGTGGCAATGATATACTCTTGCCGTTTGTCAATAGATATATCCAACATAAAGTTCCACAAGCCAAAATAGATATAGAAAAATTTAGGCTTAAACCTGATCACATAGGAGTCATTGCCAAGATAAACGATACCATCGACCTCAAAGCAGCCGGAGCTCTCAATGCCCTCAGTCGCCGATTTGATATAAATTATATCCTAGATACCAATCAGATAAAAACACCTAGCCTGACAATCAATGAGCATATTCACATACACGGCAACGCCAAAGGCACTCCAAATGATATGAAAATTCACGGCAACGGTCTCGCATTTGGCTCTAAGCTCAGATATCAACTTGCACTACTCAAAAATATGCCACAAAACATCAAAATAGACATAAACGGTGCCAATCTAAAAAGCCTGCTGGCAGTAGCCGGACAAAAGCCATATAGCACAGGCAGACTCACGCTCCATGCCAATATGCCATACTTTTCGCCACTCAATCCACAAGTACGAGGCACACTAAATATCAAGGATGGCAAATTAAACAGCACTCTGATATCAAAAGATTTCAAAATCAATCTGCCGCAACAAACCACATATAGCAGTAATTTTGTCATTAAAACCCAAAACAAAAAGGTGATATTTGACGGCACACTAAATAGCTCACTAGCAAATCTAAATCTTGAAAATGGCAAATTTGATATATTGAATAACGCACTATCAAGTAATTACAAATTAAACATCGCAAAACTTGAGAGCCTATCCTCTATCACCAAAAGTCAACTAAGAGGCGATCTGACCCTAAATGGCACACTTCATATAAATAAAAAATCGTTAGCAGTTGATGGGGAGAGTGGTAGCTTTGGGGGCAAAACCAAATTTGCATACCAAGGCGATAGACTACATGCTGAGCTTTTGGATATCCAAAATGCTACTCTGCTCTACAAGCTAGGACAACCCAAATATCTCACCGGCAACACCTCAGCAACCATTGATCTAAACAGTATCAAAAATCTTACCGGTAAATTTAATATCGCAACCTCAGGCAGCGCCGACAATAAACTACTCAAAGAGAAATTTGACTTAGATTTGGGAGATAAATTTAACCTCAATGCCAACATTAGGGGCAAACTAAAAAACAAAAAAATGTTGGCATCAATAACCACAAAGACAACAATGGCAAACTTAAAACTCTCTCCGCTAAATTATGATATCAAAAATAAAATTTTGAGCGGAGATTACACATTGAATATACCCGATTTGGGTAAGCTCAAACCTCTGACCAAAAAAAGCTACAAAGGCTCCATGAGTTTCATCGGCAATATCAAGAAAGACAAAGCACTGCTTATCACGGGAGAGGGCAAAGAGTTTGGAGGAAGTATAGACTTTAGACTTCTTGACGACAATCTAATCGCCAATGCAACAGGTATCACTGTATCCAAACTTTTGTATATGCTTGATTATCCTCAAATGCTGGATGCCATCTCCAAAGCTCAAGTCAAATACAACCTTAAATCCAAATCCGGTACTATGCATGCCAAACTAGACAATGCACGCATACTGCCCACCCAGCTAACCAAATTACTAAAACAATTTCAAGTGATAGATTTGGCAAAAGAGAGGTTTAATGATACCACATTTGATGCCAAAATAGATCCGCAAAAGATAGATTTTACTCTAAAAGCAAAAAATAAAAATAATTATCTCATAGCCAATCCAGGAAGGCTTATCAAAAAAACTGATGTAATAAATATAAAGCTGAATATGAAGCTAAAAGGTGTAGACCTACAAGCTACCATATCAGGGACCACCAAACGTCCAAAAGTATCGCTTGATGGTTCTAACTATCTCAAAAACAGGCTCAAACAAAAGATCAAGCAAAGATATGGCAAACAGATAAACAATGCAAAGAAAAAGATAAAAAACAGAGTCAAGGAAAAAGTCGGCAACAGCGTAGGAGATAAGCTAATACAAGGGATCAGGGGATTGTTCTGATCAAATTATAAATCTACAGAGAGGCGAGAGGCTACCCTCTAGCCTCCATAACCTCTTTGACCGCCTTTCCTATCTCTGCAGGAGATACAACCACTTTAACACCGGCTGCCTCAAGAGCTTCCATTTTCTCTTTGGCTGTGCCGGCTGTGCCGGAAATGATAGCACCCGCATGTCCCATTCTTTTGCCTTTTGGTGCTGTTTGACCGGCTATGAATGCTACTACAGGCTTGGTAATCTGCTCTTTGATCAATTTAGCTGCTTGGATCTCCAAGTCTCCACCTATCTCGCCTATCATCACGATAGCTTCTGTATCAGGATCAGCCTCAAACATTGGCAAAAGCTGCTTATAACTAAGTCCAATGATAGGGTCGCCACCGATTCCTACGGCAGTAGAGATGCCATACCCCTCTCTAACGACTTGGTTGGCTCCCTCATAGGTAAGTGTACCTGATTTTGAGATAAGTCCAACTTTGCCTTTTTTGAAGATGTTGCCGGGCATAATACCGATTTTGCACTCCTCAGCTGTGATAATTCCAGGACAATTTGGACCTATGGTTTTCATGCCGGCTTTGACCGCTGCTGCTTTGGCTGCTTGCATATCACGTACCGGAGCTCCCTCAGTAATGATGACGGCCAACTCTATACCGGCAGCCGCCGCCTCCATAACTGCATCACCCACAAATGCAGGTGGCACAAATACCATGGAAACAGTAGCACCTGTAGCTTTGACAGCCTCTTTGACGGTATTGAATACCGGCTTGCCAAGATGCTCTTGACCACCCTTGCCGGGAGTTACACCACCTACAATCTGAGTGCCATAAGCAAGGCACTGATCAGCATGGAATGTCCCCTCTTTGCCTGTAAATCCTTGAACGATTACTTTTGTATCTTTATCTACTAAGATTGACATTACAACTCTCCTTTGGCTGCTGCAACTGCTTTTTTGGCTCCATCACCAAGATCTGTTGCAGTTATGATATTTTTGATGTTTGCTTTCTCCAGAATAACGGCTGCCTCTTCGGCATTGGTTCCATCCAGTCTGACGACTACAGGCACATTTACATCTACCATCTTTGTAGCTTCCAAGATACCATTGGCTATACGATCACATCTGACAATACCACCAAAAATGTTGACAAAAATTGCCTTTACATTTGGATTTTTGAGAATAATCTCAAATCCTTTCGCGACAGTATCAGGATTGGCTCCGCCACCCACATCAAGGAAGTTTGCAGGAGTTCCGCCCATATAGTTAATAGTATCCATAGTTCCCATAGCAAGTCCGGCACCATTGACCATACAGCCGATTTCGCCATCAAGTGCTACATAACTTAGACCATATTTACCAGCTTCTCTCTCATCAGGATCCTCTTCGCTGATATCTCTCATAGCTTCGATATCAGGATGTCTGTATAGTGCTGAGTCATCAAAGCCCATCTTGCCGTCAAGTGCAATATAATCACCTTCGGCAGTGCGAATAAGTGGGTTGATCTCTATCATCTCTGCATCATTTTCCATGTAAAGTTGATAGAGCTTGGATGCAAATTGAATCATCTTTTTTTGAAGATCTTTATCGGTAATGCCGAGCCCGAATACCAGCTCTCTTCCATGATAACCTTGAAAACCAAATGCAGGATCAACAGGCACCTTGACTATCTTTTCGGGAGTCTCGGCAGCTACCTTTTCTATCTCCATCCCCCCCTCAGTAGAAGCCATAATAATAGGCATCTCGGCAGCACGGTCAAGCACTACTGACAGATAAAGCTCATCTTCAATATTGGCTCCCTCTTCTATATATACTTTCTGTACCAATTTGCCTTCAGGTCCTGTTTGGTGAGTTACAAGTGTCATACCGAGTATCTCATCGGCAAGCTCCCTGACCTCATCTATAGATTTTGCGAGCTTTACTCCCCCTCCAAGCCCTCGACCACCTGCATGAATCTGAGCCTTTACCACCCAGATATTACCGCCCAACTCTTTGGCAGCTTCGACTGCTTCATCGACAGTATTGGCTACTATACCTCTAAGAGTAGGCACACCATACTTCTGAAATATCTGCTTAGCCTGATACTCATGAATATTCACGGTTCACTCCTTTTTAAATAAGTTCCAATATTATACGACTTGCTTTGATAGATTTTGATAAATATGCTACTTTTTGTGAAGCCAAATTAAAAAGTGCTAAGTTTTTACACAAT
>CAZVPN010000104.1:0-4896 GCA_964628135.1 uncultured Campylobacterales bacterium | reverse complement strand
TTGGCGGACTTACTCAAGAGGAGATTATCAAGGGTGTTGAGGAGTTTGGCAAAGTGTGGTTTGCATCTTTGTTATGATTGTAAACCAGGACACCTTTATAGTTTATCACAATTTAAAAATAATACCAACTCAATCCAAATCCCACTATAGTGATAATCCATCTCAACAGCCGATGTGATATTTTTTTGGCAAAGAGTGCGCCCATATATCCTCCGAGTGTGGCAGAGGGGAGCATCATGAGCATATGTTGCCAGCTGATGGCACCGGCACTGACAAAAACAACGACTGAGACACTGTAGGTGACGGCTGAGAGGTAGTTTTTGAGTGCGTTTGCCTCTGAGATACTCTGTGTCTCGACAATAAGCAGATAAGCAATCAGCAGTATCCCAAGCCCCGCCCCAAAAAATCCACCATAGACCGATACGCCAAGCAGTGCCGGAAGGGTCAGCAAATGAAAGATCTTGTCTCTGGAAAGTGTATGCAAATTTGCCAAAGAGGATATCTTGTCTGAGAATGCAAACACCACCGTAGCAAACAGTAGCAACCACGGAATAAGGCGGGCAAAAGCCTCATCTCGGATCGAGAGCAGCAGCATACTGCCCAATATTCCACCCACAAACGCCACCAAAGTCAGTAACAGCAATCTCTTTTTGTGCCGTGACAATTCATTCCGATAAGCCCATGCACTGGAGAGCGAAGCAGGCCACAAAGCAACACTGTTGGTGGCATTTGCCATGACGGGTGGCACACCGATCGCCAGAAGTGCCGGAAATGAGAAAAATGTTCCTCCGCCTGCGATCGCATTCATCGCTCCGGCAAGAAAGGAGGCGATCAATATCAAAATAGTGCTATCAAGACTCATAACTATCTCATCACGATATATCGTCTCATCTTTTTGATGAGATCAAAATCTATCTCGCCTTTTATGGCAGATTGCATATCATCACGCACTATGCCACCATTGGGTGAATATATTGCGCTAGAGCTTGCCATACTCTCTTTGGAGCTGTTGGCTACTACCACATAACATTGATTCATGATCGCCAATGCCTGAGACAAAATCTCCAAATGCTTTTTGCGTGGCAAACCCCATTGTGATGGCACCACTATCACATCTGCACCCTCCAGCTGAGCCCAAAGCTCTTTGAATCGCAACTCAAAGCATATTAGCAGCCCATACTTCACACTATCTATTTCAAAAAGCTTTATATCCTCCTGCTTGCCTGCCTTTAGATACTTGTCTTCATCTCCCAAAGCAAAAAGTTTGTGTTTGGATTGTCTGTGGACAACTTTGTGCCTGTGTATCACTACAGCATCGTTGCTATAACTATCACCATTTTTGCTCAAAAGTGTCAACACCAATATCTGATTGTCAACCTCCTCCAAAAGCTGCGTGAGGGCATTTTGAGAAAACTCTACGGCTTTGTCAATATTGCCATAGTCATAATCTGTCAAGCAGACTTCAGGTGCCACTATCAGCCTGTGATCTTTGTGCTTTTTTAGATGCCTCAAAAGCTCATCAAGGTTTTTTTGATATTCAGGCTTGTTTGCCATCTGCAAAGCAGCTACTTTGAAATTTTCTCTTTTTGCCATATCTTTTCCTTTGGTGCAGTGATAATATTTTACACTTTTTTGATAAACTTCGCCTATGGAAGATATAACACCCCAAGAGATAGATAAACTATTGACGATTATTAAGCCCGCACCGCTCATACGCATAGGACACTTTAGCAATAGAGGAGATATCCTGCCTCAAAAACTGAGCTCCTTTTCTCAGGATAATGAGTATGAATACACTCTAAACTGCACATCCAAAGAGTATTTTGAGAAGAAAAAACCGATATATGAAGATATTGAGCAGTGTAGCGTAAAGCTTTTTGATCTAAACAGAAAAAGCTATATGCTGCAAGGCAAATTTTATGACTATCTTTTCGTCAGTTGTGATATAGAAAAGTCCAATAGAGATCTATTTTTAAAAAAATCACACAGGGTGATTAAAAATGCGGGGCTGATACTGATTTTTGTGCAAAATGAACAAGCTTCTCAGGCTAATGAATGGATAAGATTGCTCGAAGAGAACTATTTTGTAGCTACAAGCACTATAAAGCTAGATGAGATATGGAGCGTAATCATATCTAAAAAAATGCATGGTTGGGGCGGGTAGCCTGCATGTGGTGGTTGGAGGGGGAAGTGTGCAGACTACCCGCAGAGAGTCCGGAGGAGGAAAGTTAAAACTGTATTTTATATTTGTTTGTTTCGTGACTCTCTATTGAAATAGTAACAAACAAACATAAACCGAATGTGAACAGGATCCAAATTCTATTGACAACTGACACACTCTATGCTTCTATCCTCAACTGCTGCCTCATCTGCCAATGCCTCAGGAGACTGGCTTCGCAGATAGTATGTTGACTTCAAACCAAATTTCCATGCCTCCATGTAGATATCATTGAGATACTTACCGCTTACATTGTCAAGCTTGACAAATATATTTAACGATTGTCCCTGATCTATCCATTTTTGGCGAATAGCGCCGGCTCTGATAAGCAGTCTCTGATCAAGTTCATAGCTTGAAGTGTAGTAATTCCAATTGTCTGCAGAGAGATTTGGCACAACTACGGGAATATGACCTGATAGGTTCTCTTCATACCATTTTTTCTTGTAGACAGGCTCTATTGCTTGGGTGGTGCCGGTCAAAATAGAGATAGAGCTTGTTGGCGCAATCGCCATTAGATAGCCGTTTCTCATGCCGTCATTTTTGACCTTCTCTTTGAGCCCAGCCCAATCATGTGTATAACCAAAGAGTCCGCCTCTGTCAACTAGTTTACAAGCCTCTGGATTTGCCTTGTCGATAGGGAAGATTCCTTTGGACCAGTCTGAACCTTCATAGAGAGGATATTTGCCCTTCTCTATTGCCAGGTCGCTTGAGGCTCTGATGGCATAGTAGCTGATGGACTCCATCACCTCATCAATCTTGGAAAAGTGGTCACTGCTGCCCCATTCTATGTGGGCTTCAGCTAACATTTGAGCCTCACCCATTACACCCATTCCTATCGATCTGGTTCTTTGATTGGTCTGCTTGACCTTTGCAAGAGGATAGAAATTTAGATCAATTACATTATCGAGCATTCTGATAGTAATCGGTACTACTCTGGCTATATCCTCCGGCGTATTGATCTTGGATAGGTTGACAGAGGCCAGATTGCACACAGCCGTATTGCCCTCTATTCTCTCCTTCTCCACCATCCAAATCTGCTTGCCTTCAAGACTATCAAGGGCAGTGATCTTTTTGGCAGGTTTTGTCATACCATTATCTACCGTGACCATCTCCTCCTCCTCAAAGAAGAGTATTGACCTATCCTCAAAAACTACTTTGATTTTATAGTGGTCAGGTGCTGTATTTTGGAATATCTCCGTACAGAGATTTGAGCTTCTTATGATGCCTGCATGCTTGTTTGGGTTTGCTCTGTTGGCAGCATCTTTAAATGCCAAAAATGGATTGCCTGTCTCAAAATAGCTTCTGAGTATCTCTTTCCAGAGGGCCTTTGCAGAGATCACCTCTTTGGTGATATCATCTCTCTTTTCAAGCTCCTCATATTTGGTAGCAAACTCATCTCCGTAGAGCTCCACAAGCTCTTTGACCTCATAAGGATCAAACAGCGTCCATGTTGCATCATCCTCGACTCTTTGCATGAATAGATCATTTAACCACATAGCAGGAAAAAGATCGTGTGCACGGCGACGCTCCTCTCCGGAGTTTTTCTTCAGATCCAGAAAATCACGCACATCTATATGCCATGGCTCCAGATAGACGGCAATTGCACCTTTTCTCGTGCCAAGCTGATCTACTGCAATCGCAACATCATTGGCAATTTTCAAAAATGGAACTATTCCGCCTGCCGCATGTTTGTGTCCATCTATATACGAACCCATACCGCGAACATTTGTCCAGTCCCATCCAATTCCACCGCCAAATTTTGATAAAAGCGCCATCTCTTTATATGCATCAAAAATTCCTTCGATATTGTCCGGAGTGGAGCCAATGTAGCAGGAGCTAAGCTGGTGTCTTGGAGTTCTAGCATTTGATAGTGTAGGAGTGGCGACCATGACCTCAAATTTGCTGATAATGTCATAAAACTTTTTTGCCCATGTTTGAGAGTCAAACTCATTTTGTGCCAGAAACATAGCAACACCCATAAACAGGTGCTGAGGAAGCTCTATAGGGTTGCCCTCTTTATCCTTGATAAGATACCTGTCATATAGTGTTCTGATGCCGAGATAGGTAAACTGAAGATCTCTCTCCGGTTTGATATAATCATTCAAATCATCCAGATCATACTTCTCCTTGAGACCAAGCAGAATTCTGCCCTCCTCTTCGCCTCTTTTAAAATAGTCTCTAAGATGTGTATATCCCGTAAAACCGGAGACTTTGTGGTACAGATCATACAGAAATAGTCTGGCCGCCACAAATGTCCAATCAGGCTTGTCAATATCTATCTTGTCAACAGCTGTCTTTATGAGAGTTTGCTGAATCTCTTCTGAGGTGATCATATCCTGAAAATGGATCTGCGCATCTACCTCAAGCTCACTTTGGCTGACATACTTTAATCCTTGGACCGCCTCATGTGTATATTTTTGGATTTTTGTAATATCCAGTGGCTCAACACGACCGTTTCTCTTGACTACTCTTATCATTTGATCCCCATTTTTATACTTAGTCATTCTTCTTATTAAGGATAAAGATTTTACTCAAAAATTGCTTCGATTTTTGTTAAAAATTATGCTAATTTTGATACTAAATATTATAAGTTTTTATTATATTTTTAAGAGCATCGCTCCTGCGCCATTTGGAGCGATTTTAGAATAATTTAATCTTTAAAAACTCTATCAAAAATC
>CAZVPN010000103.1:2805-4904 GCA_964628135.1 uncultured Campylobacterales bacterium | reverse complement strand
TTGAGAACAAAAAAAGCAAAAATAGCAATCATCTCATCACTACTTCTTCTATCCATATACATCATTCACCACTACTACGCCCTAATCACCCCACCCAAGCTAATCTATATCTCCAACAATTCAGATGACTCAATCATATCTCAGCTTACTCAGCAGGGAGCTGATATAAATCTGCTTGATTATAGATATATCAAAAAATACCCAAATATCAAAGATGGATGGATAAGATTTGATCCAAAAATCAAACTGAGCAGAGAGGATTTTATCCATAAACTATCACAAAAAGATAGAGAAAAAACTAGAAATATTATCATGTATGCAGGTGATAGTATCGATGACTTCGCCTCTCATACTGCCAAGCAAACAAACATATCACCAAAAAAGATCATCAAAGCTTACAACCGATATGCACCATACAAAGATGGTGCTATCATTGCCGGTAGATACAAGATACCATATGATGCTACCGCAACTGCCATTGCCTACTACTGCATACTCAAATCCAAAGAGAGATTGGATAAAATCTTTGAAAAATACAACTTAGATCCCGGTAAAGACGAGAGAAAAAAGATCATCACGATAGCCTCCATAATCCAAAGAGAAACACAAAACACCAATGAAATGCCACTGATAGCATCTGTGATCTACAACCGTCTAAATAAAGGGATGAAACTCCAACTTGATGCTACACTAAATTATGGCAAATACTCCCACAAAATAGTCACGCACAGCCGCATCCAAAACGACCACACCCGATACAACACCTACAAATACCCAGGCTTGCCGCCTGAGCCAATTGGCAGCAGCTCAACAGCAGCCATCAAAGCAGCCATAGACCCAGCCAAAAGCGACTACCTATACTTTATGCTAGCTGCCAACGGTTCACACAATTTTGCAAGCAATTATGAAGAGCACATAAAACATATAAAGTGGTTTAGAAAAACAAACGATAACAACAAAACAAAATAAGACTTCATTTTAGATACAATATCACAAATAAATCATATGAGTAGAATTATGCAAGAGAAATATTATATCCCACAGCCAAGCCCTTTTGATCCGGATGAGAATGGGCATTTTGATAAATTTGGCGGTCGATTTGTGCCTGAGACTTTGATGCCGGCACTTGAACAGCTTAGATTGGATTATGAAGCGGTGCGTTTTGATCCAGATTTTTGGAGTGAGGTAGATTATTATTACAAACACTATGTAGGTCGCCCCTCTGCACTATACTATGCTGCCAATATATCCAAAGAGTTGGATGCAAAAGTCTATCTCAAGCGAGAGGATCTCAACCACACAGGTGCACACAAGATCAACCACTGTATAGCTCAGGCGGTGTTGGCAAAGCGACTTGGCAAAAAGAAGATCATCGCAGAGACCGGTGCAGGACAACATGGGGTAGCTACTGCCACGGTAGCGGCACTATTTGGTCTAGAGTGTGAGATCTTTATGGGTGAGAAGGATGTGCATCGTCAAGAGCTCAATGTATTTCGTATGAAGCTGCTTGGAGCCAAAGTCCACGCAGTCAAAAGTGGCTCCAAGACACTAAAGGATGCTATGAATGATGCTATTCGCCATTGGGTGACTCACGCTAGAGATACATACTATCTCATAGGCACGGTAGCGGGTCCTCACCCTTATCCAATGATGGTCAGAGATATCCAAAGTATAATCGGTTGGGAAGCCAAAACACAACTCAATGAAGTAGAGGGCAAATTGCCGGACAAGGTAATTGCTTGCATCGGTGGCGGATCCAACGCTATGGGGATATTTAACCACTTTTTGCAAGACGAAAGCGTAGAGTGTATAGGCATAGAGGCGGGCGGTTTGGGGCTAGATAGCAAACATGGAGCCAGCCTAGCCAAAGGCAGCCCTGGAGTATTGCACGGACAATTAAGCTATCTACTGCAAGATGAAGATGGTCAAATCCAAGAGGCTCACTCCATATCGGCAGGACTAGATTATCCAGGCATAGGACCTGAGCACGCCTATCTCAAAGAGAGTGGCAAAGTAAAGTATGACAGCATCACAGACCAAGAGGCTTTGGATGCATTTGTGTGGCTCTCTCAAGCTGAGGGCATCATTCCTGCATTTGA
>CAZVPN010000103.1:0-2705 GCA_964628135.1 uncultured Campylobacterales bacterium | reverse complement strand
ATTTTTAGATATAATCCCGAAAAACTACATAAGGTATAAAAAATGAATTTCAAAATAACAAATGAACCTATCTCCAAAATAGATGCTGGTTTGGAGATTGTCATCGTTATAGACAAAAAACTCGATCACAAATTTGTCAAAGATAAGAAGCTGCTCAAAAAAGCTGACTTTGGTGCTGCTCAGGATGAAGTGTGTATGCTGGTAGAAAAAGGCAGACTCTATGTGGGGGCTGATTCACTCAATGGCAGCGACATCAGACCTGCTGTCGCGACGGCTGTGCGTTCTCTTGTGGGCAACAAAAGCTACAAAAGCATCAAAATAGCAACATATCTAAACCATCCTCGTTGCACCTCTACATTCAGGGCTATGATAGAGGGTATTGGACTTGGAGCTTATAACTTCACCAAATACAAGAGCAAAAAGAGCAAAAATCATATCAAAGATATCTACATATCGCTAGAGGGGTATGAAAAGTATGAGATCAATATAGACAGTGCTGCCAGAGCTTTGCACAATGGCGAGATAGCAGCTTCAGCGACCAACTTTACCAGAGATATAGTCAATACCGCTCCAGATGACTGCTACCCTGAAACTTTGGCAAAAATAGCCAAAAAACTTGCCAAAAGCAATGACTTGGAGTGCAAGATCCTATCAAAAAAAGATCTCAAAAAAGAGAAGATGAATGCCCTGCTCTCTGTCGCTCGTGCAAGCAGACATGAGCCAAGAGTCATTCATCTAGCTCACAAGCCCAAAAATCCAAAAGCCGTAGTAGCCATTGTAGGCAAAGGTCTTACCTATGATAGTGGCGGACTTAGTCTCAAGCCAAGTGATTTTATGGTGACGATGAAATCTGACAAGAGCGGAGGCTCAGCGGTGCTTGGAATTATGAAGGCAGTAAGCGAGATGAATATACCTGTAGAGGTGCACGGCTTTGTGGGTGCGGTTGAGAATATGATAGGCGGTGATGCATACAAGCCAGATGACATACTCAAAGCAAAAAACGGCAAGACAATAGAGGTGCGAAACACAGATGCAGAGGGTAGATTGGTGCTAGCTGATACACTCTGCTATGCTCAGCAGGAGGTAGAGGCTGATTATCTATTTGATATGGCGACACTTACAGGTGCCTGCGTGGTGGGCGTAGGACACTATACTACCGGCGTGATGAGTAAAAACCCCGAGGTAGCATCCAAAGTGCTAGCCTCAGCCAACAATGCCGGAGAGCTTGCTACCAAGCTAGATTTCAATCGCTATCTTGCAAAGACACTCAAAAGTGAAATAGCCGATATCTGTAATATCTCCAACACTAGATACGGAGGAGCTGTCACGGCAGGAGAGTTTCTATCAGAGTTTGTAGATGAAAAACACAAACAAAAATGGGCACATCTTGATATCGCAGGACCTGCATTTGTAGAGTCAGCTTGGGGCGAAAACCCTCATGGAGCAAGCGGTGCAGGCGTAAGAACCATGCTGAGACTCATCGAAAAACTTTCTCGCGGAGAGGGGCACTGATAATGCATAAAATTCTATTGCTGATAATTTTGATTACACTTCAAAGCTTTGGCAGCAAAAGGATTGTAGTTGATCTCTCCAAACAGGCTGCATATGCGTATGAAGATGGAAAAATTCTGTTTTTTGGACATATCTCATCAGGCAAACCCGGCAGAGAGACACCAAGAGGTCACTTCAGAATTTTGGAAAAAGATATAGATCACGTCTCAAATCTATGGCCGGCACCCAATGGCGGTGCACGAATGCCATATATGCTTCGTATCACCAGAGATGGTGTAGCACTACACCTTGGCAATACACCAAACTACCCTGCTTCACATGGATGTATACGCATGCAGGATGGCTTTGCCCAAAAGATGTTTTTTTGGGCTCGTAAAGGTATTCCCGTAGATGTAGTAGGAACAGCACCTGCCAAAGCACCAAATATAGCATTCCCATCATACACAAGTGAAGAGGAGAGAAAATTTTATGAGACAGCCACGCAGTATGTCAGAGAAAAAAATCCTAAAGACAGAAACATCTCTCCTCTTGATATACTAAGGAGCGGCACACCACCGAAAAAGAAGTTTAATAGCTCTATTGCCGAACCTGCAAAAGTAAAAGAGCTATCGATAGAGAAAACAAAAAAGTTTTTGGGCGAAAACAACATCTCAAAACAAGTAGTCAATCAGAAAAAGAGAACACCTCTTGATATTTTCAGATAGAGCTCTTTTTCTCTGTCAAATCCTTACGCCGTCCCTCATCATCAAACTTTCTTTGGAAATTACCGCGAACTATTGCAAAGGTTATAATCGCAAATAATACTGCCGCTATTATATAAATTATATCACCGATACTCATTTTGCCTCCTTGTTTACAATGGTAATTTTTTCAAAGCCCTCATAATTTTGTTTCAATGCCTCATAGGCTACTATACCTACACTTACACCGAGATTTAGACTGCGCCCATTTGCACCCATCGGTATCGTCATGCATCTATCAGGATGCTCCAACAAAAGTTTCTCATCCAAACCCTTAGTCTCGGCACCAAATAGTATATAATCACCCGCTTCAAAAACCTCATCCCAATAGAGTCGATCTGTTTTGGTAGTCGCCATGTGGGTATGATTGTCTACAGGATGTGCCTGCAAAAATTGTTCAAAACTATCCCAAACTACCAAATCCAGCTTATGCCAATAATCAAGCCCCGCTCT
>CAZVPN010000102.1:2216-4917 GCA_964628135.1 uncultured Campylobacterales bacterium | reverse complement strand
AACCACAAAGAGATCTGTGGGATGTAGGTTACTAGAAGCAATCCTACCAAAATAGCCATGCTCCATGGTAGTGAATAGACTATCACATCTTTTAGGCTTACGCCTGTGATGCCGCTGGTTACGAAGAGGTTTAGTCCTACAGGAGGGGTGATCATGCCTAATTCCATGTTGATAGTCATAATGATACCGAAATGTATAGGATCAATCCCGAGTGATTTGGCTACCGGTAGAAGCAGCGGCACCATTATCATGATTATCGCACTTGGCTCCATAAAATCCCCTGCAAAAAATAGCAAGATATTTACAAGTAACAAAAACATCATAGGACCTACATGAGCTGCCACCAAAGCGTTGGTAATCATCTGTGGGACATTCTCAAGTGTCAAAAAGTGGGCAAAAAGCATTGCATTGGCGATAATAAACATAATCATCGCAGAGGTCTTGGCGGCTTCTAAAAATATCTTGTAAATATCTCTCCAAGCGATATCGCGATAGACGAACATAGAGACAAAAAATGCCCACACAGCTGCCACTGCTGCTGCTTCAGTAGGGGTAAATATACCTCCATATATGCCGCCTATGACGATAACGATAGTCATAAGTGCCCACATAGCATCGCCCATCTTTTTGAGTCTGACGGAGAAGGATTCAGGCTTGGTTCGCTTGAAGCCCAATCGTTTGGCACCGACATATGTCACTATCATCATAAATATACCGATCATAATACCCGGCACAACTCCTGCCATAAAAAGCTTGCCGATACTTTGCTCAGCAGTGACACCATAGACTATCATCACGATAGAGGGTGGAATGAGTATCCCAAGACTACCGGCAGTCGATACTGTGCCGATAGCATATCTTTTGGGGTATCCTGCCTTTTCGATCGCACCAAACATTATAGATCCGATCGCCACCACGGTAGCGGGAGAACTGCCACTTACGGCTGCAAATATAATGCTCGCAAAGATAGCTGCCATCGGCAGACCTCCGGGCATATGACCTACGATAGATTGGGCAAAATCTATAATGCGTCTGGCACTTGAACCTTTGGAGAGCAGACTGCCTGCGAGGATAAACATCGGTATCGCCATAAGTGAGTAGCTGTCAATCTTTTCAAATATCATGGAGGATATCTCGATTGGAGATATTGGGGTAAAAGCAACCAAAGATATAAAAGTAGAAGCACCCAATGCAATAGCTATGGGCGTGCCGATAAGCAGTAAAAATGCAAACAGTCCAAACAAAACAGCTATACTCACAGCATGCCTCCTGTTTTTTTCTCTACCTCTTTAAGTAGCTCTTCCGGAGCTGAAGCCTCCATCTCTGCAATTATCATCTCCGCCTCGCTCTGACTTCTGACCTTCTCAGCAGGAGTCTTGATGATATATACTATCTTCTCAATTACTCTGTATGCTGCAAAAGCAAAAGCGATCGGAATCACGAGATAAGGTATCCACATAGGGATATCCAAATCTATAGATCTCTCATCAAGCTCAATATCAAGTAGCAAATATTTGTAGCCATAGTATGAAACAGCAATTAAAAATACGACAGTAACCAAATGCGAAAGTAGCATCAACAATTTCGCAGTGCGTGCAGGCACTTTATCCAACAGAACCGAAATAGAGATATGAGCATCTTGCTTGAAGCAGTATGCCGCCCCAAAAAAGGTGCTCCACAAAAATAGATATATAGTTAGCTCAGAAGCCCAAGTGAGACTGCTATTGAATACATATCTTGCTATCACATTATAAAAAGCCAAAGCCACACCCGCGGCTATACCAAACGCCGCAATAGACTGATTGACAAAGCCTATACCCTTGCCAATATAATAAAATAACCTACCCAATACTCACCCCTTAGCAAAACCAATATTGCCAATGGAGAGACCCCCATCAGCAATAAAATCAACAATAACTATCCAAACTAACAACTATTCAGACTATTTAGACTAACGACTATTTAGACTATTAAGACTATTCAGACTATTTAGTATTCTGTGCCGCCTCTATCAAATCTTTGCCTATGACTTTATCATCATAAAATTTTGGATAGATAGTGCTCATCACCTTTTTCCACTCTGCTCTTTGCTCCGGTGTCAAAACTGTGATCTGAAGCTTGCCTGTCTTATCTGCATACTCTTTGATCTTGGCAAATTGGCTCTTGTCAAGCTCTACGGCAAGCTCCCTCTCTTTGGCAGTTGCCTCCTTCATAGCCTGCTTGACATCTGCTTTTAGATCATCAGGAAGCGAATTCCAAAATTTCTTGCTCATAACGACAAGATAACCAAGATATCCGTGATTGCTCACTGTCATATATTTTTGAACTTCATAGAATTTTTTAGTATAGATATTTGAGTTGGTATTCTCTTGTCCATCAATCACGCCCTGCTGAAGTGCAGAATATACTTCAGAAAACGGCATCATCTGCGGATTTGCCCCGACTGCCTTAAACTGCTCTTCAAGCACTTTAGAACTCATTATTCTAAATTTTTGTCCTTTTGCATCTTCTGGCTTTATCAAAGCCTTTTTAGATGATGTGAATTGTTTAAATGCATTGTCCCAAAAATCTAGTGCTACATAGCCTTTGGCTGTAACCATATCTTTGAGCTTCTGCCCTACTGCACTATCTTGGACTTTATGGAGCTGATCTATATCTTTGAATAAAAACGGCAGATCAAACAAAGCTAGCTGTGGAACAA
>CAZVPN010000102.1:0-2116 GCA_964628135.1 uncultured Campylobacterales bacterium | reverse complement strand
AAATTCGCAATATTCTCTTATAAGTTTCCAAAAAGTAACACTATTAGTAAACTATTTATCCACCAAATCCATAAAAGCTTGGAAACAAAACAATAGAAGCAAGCACTAATATCTGCAAGAAAATAAACGGAACAACACCTTTGTATATATCTGTTGTACGAACTTCAGGCGGAGCAACACCCTTGAGATAAAAGAGACTAAAGCCAAATGGAGGGGTCAGGAATGATGTCTGCAGATTCAGAGCTATCAAAATGGCAAACCACAATGGATCAATACCAATAGTTTGAGATATAGGCAACAAAATCGGCACCACTATATATGATATCTCAAAGAAATCTATAAAGAAACCAAGAAACATAATCACTAGCATAGATAGTATCAAAAAGCCCCACTTCTCACCTGGCAGATGAGTCATAAAATTCTCCACTATCTCATCAGCACCACTATAGATAAAAACCATAGAAAATGCCGTAGCACCGACTAAAATAGCAAAGACCATCGAGGTGGTTTTGACAGTCTCTAGTGAAGCCTCCTTGAGCATACTATAATCAAGTTTGCGATACATAGCTGCAAGCAGAATGCTGCCAAGAGCACCCAATGAAGCTGACTCCGTAGGTGTTGCGACACCTGCAAAGATAGAGCCCAGAACAAGAACTATTAGTGTCAAAGGGGGAATGATTGCTATTAGGGCTTTTTTTGCGCTATTTCCATAGCTAATTCCCCCTTCTATCTTCATTGCCGGTGCGAGGTCCGGCTTTAGAAAAGCAATAACGAGAATATAAACAATATATACTCCAACCAACATCAAGCCCGGTATCACGGCCGCTTTGAAAAGATCTCCTACCGGCAACTGAAATACATCTGCCAAAACTATCAAAACGATAGATGGAGGAATAATTTGACCAAGTGTTCCAGAGGCACAAATGGTGCCCGTAGCGATAGGCTTGGCATAACCATGACGAAGCATGATCGGCAAGGATATGACACCCATAGCCACAACCGAAGCCCCAACCACTCCGGTAGATGCCGCTAAAAGTGCACCTATAAGCACGGTAGATATCGCCAATCCTCCGCGAACCTTGCCAAAAAGTGTGCCCATACTCTCAAGAAGTCTCTCTGCTAGTTCAGATTTTTGCAGCACTATACCCATAAAGATAAACAGTGGAACTGCCATAAGTATTTTGTTGGTCATGATAGAGTAGATTCGAAACGGCATCATGCTGAACATCGACAGAAATTCTGTCCAAACCTCTGCGATAGTGCCGCCATCAGGCATGATCTCAAACCAAGCAGCGATCATTCCAAAATATAAAGATACTGCACCAAAAGTAAAGGCAACAGGAAAACCGATCACTAAAAGCAACAAAGCTGCCCCAAACATCAAAAGACCAATCATTCCATCACCTCCTCTTGTATTTTTGGCATCGGAGGTTCAGATCCTTTGAGTATATTAATATTGTGTATCAAAAAATCAACTGCACAAAAAATCAAAAATATAAATGCTAAAGGGATCTGGGCTTTAATGATCCAGCGATGTGTCAACCCTCCAGGGTCTTCGCTTATCTCATGTGTAGTATAAGCATCCATCACAAAACTAAATGATCCGTCTATCACAAGCAGAGCCAAGGGAAGAAGGAAAAATATCGTACCCAATATGTTGACCCAAGCCTGCTTGCTTGGACTCATTCTATCATACAAAAAGTCCACCCTCACATGTGCATTGTGTCTCAAAGCATAACCTGTGCCATAGAGCATAATGACTGAAAATGTATGCCACTCAAGCTCTTGCATTGCTATAGAGCTATCATGAAAAACATATCTCATCATCACATCCCACGCAACATTCAAAATCAGGTATATCATCAATATGCCGGTTAGATATCCAACCGCATCTACAATTTTATCCATTAGCTTCTCTACTCTGCCCAACATATGTTATTCCTTTGAACTGACCTCATCAATACCTACCCAAATAGATATTGATGAGAGGGCAACAGTTGCCCTGCTCTTAATATATTGTAACTATCGAGGATTATTTTACGATCCCAAGATCTTTAGAGGTTTTCAAATAGTAGTATTGACTCATCATTGACCAAGCTCTTGCTTTTTTCATATA
>CAZVPN010000101.1:0-4936 GCA_964628135.1 uncultured Campylobacterales bacterium | reverse complement strand
TTGTCATCATATGATGGGACAGTCAAAGAAAAATATATGCCCTTTGCATCCTTGTGTAGTTGGTTTACAAGTGCATTGGCATTTACAAACGATATGGGTGCAAAAAGCGTCTTAGTAGAGTGTCTTTCGCGCCACAATTTGATAAATCTTGCAGTTGACTTGTAGGCTCCTACAAGGATAATAGCTTCAGGGTTTGATTGTCCTATTTCATGCAAGGCTTGATCAACTGATATTGTGTTTCTCCTATAGGTTCCCTCGCCATACAGTTTAAGCTTATGTTCCTGAAGTGTTTTGACGGTTGCGTTGTAGCCAGATATGCCATAATCATCATTTTGGTAAAAAATTGCAAACCGTCTAATTTTTTTATTGATATAAAGATAGTTTATGATGTTTTCTATCTCTTCTCTATATGAGCTTCTAAAATTTATTATATTTGTATTTGTTCGATTTCTAAAGATTGATGCTCCCGTATAAGGTGCGATCAGAGGAGTGTCATCCAGAAATGGTAAAATAGCTTTTGTAGTGGGGGTTCCTACAAAGTCAAAGAGAGCGAAAACATTATCTTTTATGATTAATTTTTTGGCATTCTTGATCGTATTTTGTGGTTCATATTTATCATCATATTTTATAAAAACTATTTTTTTACCAGATATCCCTCCATGCTCATTAATATATTTAAAATATGCATTCGCACCAGTATAAACCTCTTGACCAAGTTCCTTATTGATACCCGAAAGTGGCAATGAAGCACCTAAGATTATTTTATTCCAAACTTTTTCATAAAAGAATAAGTAATATAAAATTAACAATATAGTGATGCTAAGCATTGCAATAATGTCTCTTTTTTTCATATCTTAATTATACATTAAATAAAGTGAAAGAATAATGAAATATATTTTACCTATTTAAGAGTGGAATAAGTTCAAATGGCATATACTTTGATAAAGAAAAGTTTACCAATTGGAGTTTTGATGGAAAATGAATTTCTGTTTTTTATTCAAGAGCCTTTAGAGTTTCCACTTGATGAGAGTATAACTGTAGTAAACTCTTTGCCTGAAGATAAATATATTGTTGCCAATATAAAATCCGATAAGATAGATAGATACGCACATGAAATAAACTATTATATAAAAAATACGAAAGATTCCATTGCCAATAAGATTGAGAATATAAGAACCCTATATGAAGCTCGCATTGTTGCGTATGGCCTTGCCCAAGATATTGACTACACGCAAGAGGTTGGTAAAAAAGTTTTGATTATTTCTGGAGACAAAGAGGATAAACTGATCGAAAAATTAGAACAAGATGGCTATGTGTGTGCTACGCTTCATCCGGATGAGATAAATGATATTAATGGACATATAGGAAAACTCTCTGTTGCTACCACGAAGCTTTTGCGTGGAGATTTGCAGACCGATCAAATCGTATGGCAAAATGCACCTGCTTTTGCTATGAAGCAGAGTGGGGTTTATGATCCTTCAGTAGACGGGTGGGATAAGGTTATTGATACACTTTATAAAAATAGCAATATTTACCATTACAAAAATTATGTGCATTATGATCCAAATATATGTCAATACAATGAGAGAATATTATCTGAAACATGTGGCAAGTGCGAGGAGGTTTGCCCTACAGTCGCTATTGTAAAAATAGATGAGCAGAAGCATTTGGAGTTTTCTGATATAGATTGTCATGGATGCGGAGGATGTGTGAGCGTATGTCCATCAGGTGCACTTGATTTTACTCAGATGCCAAGAGACGCTCTTATAGAAGTAGCATCATTTTATAAAAATCACAAAATTTTGCTTCTTCCGTCGGGAGTAGAAATTGACGATGTCTTGTTGCCTAAAGGAGTGTTGCCGCTTGGCATAGATGGCAGAAAGTATCTACATGAAGCTCATTTTATGACCCTATTGCAAAAAAGTGGTAATGCCGTTATATTCTATACGGATTTTGTCTCAAAGGGAACAGGTGACGCGATTAGAATAATAAATGAAATATTTGATCGAAAATATTCCAAAAAGGCAATATATATATGCCAAAACAAAGAAGAGCTTGAAAAAGCATTGAGCAAAGCTGAATCAATTGAAGAGTGCAGATTTGATTTTGATGATAGCGGCATGCGAAAAAGAGAAAGCTTTACATATAGATTGGCACATCTTGTAGGTGACGATAATCTTGGAGTTGTGGAGACAGGTGAACATATCCACTATGGAAATATTGTTATCAATGAAGATAAGTGCACATTGTGTATGAGCTGTGTTGGTGCATGCAACGTTGCAGCTCTTACTGCACATCCAGAGGATCAGACGCTCAAATTTAATCCGTCTATATGCACAAACTGTGGATATTGTGAAGTGGTATGTCCTGAAGATGAGTGTCTGAGTATAGTTTATGACAAACTCGCTCTTAGGCCAGATTATTTTACCAAAAATACAATGGCTCAAGATGAGCTTTTTGCATGTGTAGAATGTGGAGTTGAGTTTGCCACTAAAAAATCTATTGAAAAAATTGCAAGTATGATGATTCCAAGATTTGGAGACAATGAGGCAAAAATACGCACACTTTATTGTTGTGCCGAGTGCAAGCCGAAGGTTATGTTGCAAGCAGAAATGGATCAGAGTAATAAGGAGAATAGCAATGGATAAGCAGACAGTAGATGGAGCAAGGTCTCTTTATTATGGATTTTTTAGCAAAATGTTGGTTTTTACAGAATCTCAAAATAGATTTGATGGACTCAAAAATCTTTTAGATGTAATGATAGCCAATCCACTCGATGTTAATTCGGAAGAAGCTCTTAAAGAGATACTTGAATATATGAATGATGAAAGATATATAAAGCTCGTAGATGAGTATGATGCTATCTTTCATGATCCAGAGAATCCTATAGTTCGAACTACGGCTTCATTTTATGCCGAAGGTGTAGAGAGTGGGAAAAAACTTGTAGAGGTGAGAGGGTTTCTATCCAAAACAAGAATTAGGCGCAATGAAAATATATATAAGGAGCCGGAAGATAGTATAGGTTTTTTGATGACGTTTATGCATGAGCTTATAGAACTTGTTATATCTGGTCAAACTACTTACCAAAATACACAACATTGTCTTTTTAATGATGTGCTAAACCTTACATTAGATCGCTTTATTCCTAATCTCTATGAACATCCAGCTTCCAATGCTTACAAATCGTTGTCCATTGTAATGCAGGCATTTTTGGAGTTTGAACGTCTATATTTTGATATAGGTAAACCAAAAGAACCTGAGGTTGAGGTGGGTATGCAAAATGATTCATGTGATTATATATCTGATTTGGAAGCCAAAAGAAGAGCGGAGAATAGGATTGCAAGAGCTGCGGAATCTACAGTGGCCAGCTGTTCGCTTGAAAATGATGATGATGCCGAAGGTATTTTGGAAACTTAATTTGGTACTGGATGGGCTACAAAAGGGAAGCTTTTAGCCTCCTGCTTCCCTTTTGTAGCCTATTTTGATCAGCTTGAAATAGGCTAAATAATAAAAAGGAGGACAACATGCAAAAAGAAAGACGTGGCTTTTTGAGAAAGCTTGCAAGTGCAGGTACTGTTGTTGCAACAGCGGGTGTAGCCACAGCAGTAGCAGGCGAGAAGCAAGAAATGCAAAGTTCTGGCGGCGTTGTGGTAGGGCACTCTCCAAAAAAAGAGATACTCTACAAAAAGACAGAAGCATGGGAAGAGTTTTATAGGGCTGCCGTATAGGCATAATGAAGAAAAATGAAAGGAGAGTTTAGAGTTATGAAAACAGATACTCAAAAAGCTCTATCGACCAAAGTAGGTCGTCGTTCATTCCTAAAAATGGCAGGACTGGCTGGTGCATTTGGCGTAACCAGCGTAGTTTCAGCGCAGGGAGTAACAAGAGCAGCAACGGAAGAGGAGATTAAAGATCCATTTCCAGGATCTAAGAAGGTAAAAACTATATGTACAGCTTGTTCTGTAGGATGCGGTATTATTGCTGAAGTTCAAAATGGCGTATGGATGCGACAAGAGGTAGCACAGGATCACCCGATCAGTAACGGTGGACACTGCTGCAAAGGTGCAGATATGATCGATATGGTCAGATCAGAGGTGAGGCTCAAGCATCCAATGGTCAAAGAGGGCGGTAAATGGAAGCGTATCAGTTGGGATACGGCCTATGAGCGCATCTCCAGCAAGCTGAAAAGTATTAGAGAGAAAGATGGTCCGGAAGCGACTATCTTTTTGGGTTCGGCAAAATTTAGTACAGAGCAGTCCTATTATTTTAGAAAATTTGCTGCGATGTACGGAACAAACAATATCGATCACCAAGCTCGAATCTGACATAGTGCAACAGTCGCCGGTGTGGCGAATACATGGGGTTATGGCGCTATGACCAATCATCTTGGTGATATACAGAATGCAAAAGCAATTATTATCTTCGGGGCGAACCCCGCGGTGAATCATCCCGTCGGTTTCGGACATTTCCTGAAAGCCAAAGAGCGAAACAACGCACAGATCATCGTGGTAGATCCGCGTATGACCAAAACAGCTGCCAAGGCAGATCTCTATGCGCAGATCAGACCGGGAACGGATATTCCGTTTATGTATGGGATGTTGCATTTGATCTTCAAAAATGGCTGGGACAACAAACGCTTTGTCAATGACCGTGTTTATGGTATGGATGAAGTACGCAAAGAGGCGAAAAAATGGACACCGGAGAAAACAGCTGATGTCACAGGCGTGAGCAAAGAGCTGATCATCCAGATCGCTACCGTGTACGCCAAATCTACACCAGGTACACTTATTTGGGCAATGGGTCTGACGCAGCATACGATCGGCTCCTCCAATACCCGTATGGCACCGATCCTCCAACTGGCTCTGGGCAACATGGGCGAAGAGGGTGGCGGATGTAATATTCTCAGAGGTCACGACAATGTACAGGGTGCGACGGA
>CAZVPN010000100.1:1242-5007 GCA_964628135.1 uncultured Campylobacterales bacterium | reverse complement strand
CTAATCCCTAAAACCTACCCCTACCCCCTAACTCCTACCCCTAAAAACCCGCAAGAGGATGAGCCTTCATATACTCCTCCATCTTTTTAACTGATCCAAGCTTTGTATATATCTGTGTAGTTGCCATAGAGCTGTGTCCTAGGAGTTTACTTACATCTGAGATGCGTGCACCGTTATTTAGTAGGTGTGTAGCAAATGAGTGACGCAATTGATGGGGTGTTGCTTTGATTCCTTGGGATTTGAAAAGCTTATCTACTCTGTAGCGTAGCTGCGAAGCATTTAGCGGTGTCGCATTTTTTTCAAAGAGATATCTCTTTGGGTGTGTGCTATCTATATGATCTTTGATGAGTTGTTGTATATACGGCAGTAGTGGCAGTTGTCTTGTTTTGTTGCCTTTTCCGGTGATACTGATCCACTCTGACGAGATCTGATCGAGCCTCAGCCCGCTCAATTCACTTATCCTCAACCCCAATCCATACAGCATCACCACTATCAATCTATCTGCAATATCGGCAGTAGCTATCACCTCATCGATATACACCTCTTCAATGGGCTTAGGAAGCGTTTGTGGCACTTTGATAGATGAGTCACCCTTGATATGTATATTTATGGATCTTTGCTCATTGAGATACTTTACAAATGATCTAATGGCACTAAGCTTTTTGGTGATAGTTTTTTTGCTGTTGGATGCTATTTTGAGTCTAAAGGGCATAATATTCAAGATATTTTTGTTGTTTTCTTTGTAGTATTCTGATGTTTTGATCATCTGCCCAAGAGCGATCTCATATGTCAAGATTGTCTTTTCGCTGTATCCTCTGATATCTATCAGATAGTCCAAAAAATCATCTATATACTCTTGGAGTTGCTCTTTCATGTCAAATCTAAGCTACTCACTATACTATCTCTCCATCAAGGGAGACTCTGGATGTTTTGGTGATGCGAACATCCAATATCTCTCCAAGCAGCTCTTCGCTACCTTGGACAAAAACCAACCGCCCATCACTACTTCTTCCTGCGACTCTACCACCAGATTTGAGCTCATCAAAATAGACACTGTGAACCTTGCCAAGCTGAGAACTCATAATTTCATCGAGCATCTCTGTATGGCGTGTCTGTAATATGCTCAATCTTTTGGATGCAGTCTCATCATCTATTTGATTGTCATATTTAGCAGCCTCCGTCATAGGTCTTGGCGAGTATTTGAATGAAAATAGCTGATCAAATCTCACATACTCAAGCACATCCATCGTATCTGCAAAATCCTCATCACTCTCTCCAGGAAATCCGACAATAACATCTGTCGAGATAGCAACATCTGGCACAAGAGAGCGGATCTTGTCACATCGATTTATAAAGTTTTCCTTGGTATATCCCCTTTTCATAGCTTTTAGAATCTTGCTGGATCCACTCTGCAAAGGGACATGTATCTGCTTGCATATCTTTGGATTGGAGGCAAACTCCTCCAAAAATCTATCATCCATATGCAACGGGTGAGGAGATTGAAATCTTATACGCTCAAGCCCATCGACCAAAGAGATCTTTTGAAGCAACCCTGTAAAATCTATATCCTCATCGACCGCACCAAATCTTCTGCCGTAATTATTGACATTTTGTCCCAAAAGCATTATCTCTTTGGCACCGGAAGCTACGCTCTTTTGTATCTCTTGAACTATCAGATCGCTTGGTATGGATATCTCATCACCTCTAGTAGATGGAACGATACAAAATGTGCATCTTTTATCGCATCCTATTGTGATATTGATCATTGCCTTGTATGGATTGGAGCGATACTCACCAAAGGCATAGCGACTCTCATCATAATCGATATCTACCTCTACTGCATGTTTGCGATTGATCACCTCTGTGATCTTGGATACATTTCTAGCACCCAAAACAAAATCTACATATGGAGCTCTTTTGATGATCTCTTTGCCAAGATGACTAGCAGTGCATCCACACACACCTATCTTGGCATCAGCTTTTTTGTGCTTTTTGAAAACACCGATTTCAGAAAATAGCTTTGATACCGGCTTCTCTCTGACAGAGCATGTGTTTATGATAATAAGATCAGCATCTTTTAGATCATCGGTAAGCTCATAAGAGGATTTTTGGCTCAACTCTGCGATTATATGTTCGCTATCTCTGCTGTTCATTGCACAGCCGAGAGTCTCAATAAAAAGTTTTTTTGAAGGAGCCATAGTAGAAAAATTTATTTGATAATGTGGACTTCGTAAATATACTCCCCATCACTCAAGCCATATTTTATCTCTCTTGTATAAACGCTGTATCCCAACTCGTCAAAATGGTCAATAAGTGCCATTATATCTTTGTGGGTATTCTCTTTGTCAAAATAAAATATTGATCTATCATCAAGCTGCTCTTCTATCTTTTTGAGCTCTATTGTTTTTGGTTTAGATTTTAAATCTGTTCTTGCAATTTTCAATTTCATTTCAATTTTTTCCTTGACATTATGTCATTCATTATTGTTGCGATTTTACTTTATTTTATGTAAAGGTATGATTAGATACAATCAACTTCTCTGAATAAAAGAAAAATCCCACACAAAGTGTTACTGTTAAGCTCATTTATCACTTATGTGGAACTAAGGTACAACTATGGAAAAAATATTGGACATAATCGAAGCAATAGCACATGAGAAAAATATCTCAATTGATAGTGCAACAGAAGCCTTCAAAAATGCTGCTATTATGACTGCCAAAAGACTTACTACCAAAGAGAGTGTATTTGATGTAGTCATAGATCAAGATACAAAGACATTTGAAATATTCAAAACTGTAACAGTAGTGAAAGATGAAAAAGATATACCCCAAGACGAAAAAGATGGATATATCACTCTTGAAGATGCAAAGGAGTATGGAAAAGGCATAGAAATAGGCGATCAGCTCCGTAGTGAGTTTATATTGGAAGATTATGGCAGAACAGCATCTGCCAACCTCTTTAAAGAGCTTGAGTATCATATACAAAGAAGGATAGAGCAGGATCTTTTTGAGAAGTATAAATCAAAAGTAGGAACTATCATAGTAGGGACTGTAAGTCGTATAGATGATGAAGAGAATACCTATGTTGAGATAGGTGAGCTAAAAGGTATCATGAGTATGAGAAACCGGATCAAGGGGGAGAGCTTCAAGGTCGGTGATACGCTCAAAGCACTACTTAGGTTTGTTAGCATTGATCCAAAATACGGTATGTTTCTTGAGCTTACAAGAACATCACCAAAATTTCTTGAAAAGCTAATGGAGAGAGAGGTTCCCGAGATCCAAGATGGTGCAGTAGATATCATATCAGCTGCCAGAATACCTGGTGAGAGAGCCAAAATTTCTCTCAAGACAGATCAAATGAATGTAGATCCTATAGGTGCTGCCGTAGGACAAAAAGGTGTCAGGATAAACGCAGTATCTGCTGAGCTCAATGGCGAGAATATCGACTGCATCGAATATTCACCGATTCCGGAAATGTATATCACGAGAGCACTCTCGCCCGCCATAGTCAAAAGTGTCAAAATAGAAAATAGAGATACCAACGACCAAAAAGCTATTGTAGATATTACATCAGACCAAAAAGCAAAAGCTATAGGCAAAAGCGGCATCAATATCCGCCTGGCTTCAATGCTTACCGGCTATCAAATAGAGCTAAATGAGGTAGAGGGAATCACGGACAGAGAGGCATCAACCACCCAAATGCAAGAGCAAGAGAAAACAACAGATACTTCAGCATTAGAGAGCCTATTTTCATAAAGGGTGCCAA
>CAZVPN010000100.1:0-1142 GCA_964628135.1 uncultured Campylobacterales bacterium | reverse complement strand
AATAATTTTCAAAAAACCATCTGCACTCAAAGCAGCGCTTCCTACCAACACACCATCAACATTATCGATAGATGATATCTCCTCTATATTGTCAGGCTTGACACTGCCTCCATATAGTAGCGGTGCATCTACGACCTTTTTGATAGCTTTGTGAGTAGATGCAATCTCTTCTGCTGTAGCACTTCTGCCTGTGCCAATCGCCCATATCGGTTCATATGCTACGATCAATCTATCATACTCGGTATCAATACCCTCAAACTGAGATATCAGATACTCCACTACGGCACCATCTCCCTTTTGTCGGATCTCGATTGGCTCACCTATGCAATAGATGATTTCAAAGCCCTCCTTCTGAAAAAAAGAGAACTTTTCAGCCACGCTCTCTTGATCCTCCTTGAGGATGGTTCGGCGCTCACTGTGCCCTACCAAAATAGTATCTATGCCAAACTCCTCAAGTTGTTGCAATCCTATCTCGCCTGTATAGGCTCCATTTTGAGCAGGATAGGCATTTTGTGCCCCGATAGTCAACCTGTCATCATACTTATCAAGTGCAGTCGCCGGAGGAAATACAATAACTCTATCATCACTATTTTTACCATCCAATCCCTCAAGCAACTCATCGATATACCTTTTGGTACCTGCTCTTGTGTGATTCATTTTGAAGTTTGCTGCGTATATCATTCTCTCTCCAATGCTTCAATTCCCGGTAATTTCTCACCCTCTATCAGCTTCAGGCTAGCCCCTCCTCCGGTGCTAACAAAACTCATCTCATCTACATCACCTGCTCTTTGTGCCACATCGGCTGTGTCACCTCCGCCTACAATAGTGGTAGCATGAGTCTCTGATATATAGTGTGACATCTTTATAGATCCTTTGGCGAACTTCTCCATCTCATAGACACCCATAGGACCATTCCATACGATGGTCTGTGCATCATTGAGCACCTCCCTAAAGAGCCTTGATGAGGCTGGACCGATATCTAGCCCCATCCACCCTTTTGGTATCTCTTGGGCCGGGACATATTTGACCGTAGTGCTTTCGCTAAATTCAGGCGCAGCTACCACATCAACCGGCAAATAAAATTTGACTCCACTCTTGTGGGCTTTGTCCATAATAAATTTTGCCTCATCCAAAAGATCATT
>CAZVPN010000099.1:0-5102 GCA_964628135.1 uncultured Campylobacterales bacterium | reverse complement strand
CCCAGTAACCTCTGATAGCATCTTTTGTCTCTTTTGGAAGTGGAACATAGCCAAGTTTAGCTGCTGCATCATCACCATTTTTGTATGCCCAATCAAAGAATGCTGTTACCTCTTTGTTAGTTTCAGCTTTCTCTTCTGGAAGAAGGATGAATGTAGCTGCAACGATTGGATAAGAAGTAGCACCTGCTGGGTCACCTATTACAGCGTAGAAGTCATTTTTAGCAGTCCAGCTAGCATATTTAGCTGCATCTTGGAAAGACTTAACAGTCGGGTTGATGAATTTACCCTCTTTGTTCTCTACTTGAGCTGCCGGAAGACCTGAACTCATTTTGTAAGAATACTCTATATAACCGATTGAGTTTTTGATTTGCTGAATGTTACTGACAACACCAGAGTTAGATTTACCTGCAACTACTTTTGGAGCAGTCCAGTTTGGCTTTTTACTCACTTTCATATCAGGATCTATTTTGTTTAGGAAGTATGTAAAGTTGAATGTTGTTCCTGATTTGTCAGCACGAACACAAGCAGTGATAGGAGCGTGTGGAAGCTTAAGACCTTTGTTGTCTTTTGCTATGATCTCATCATCCCAATTTTTAGCTTTACCTGTAAAGATAGCATCTACTGCTGCACGGCTAAGTTTTAGCTCACCATCTTTGATACCATCGATATTATAAGCAAGAACGATTGATCCAACAACTGCCGGGAACATATATAGTTTGTTCTTTCTAAGTGTTTCTGGCTTAAGTGGCTTGTCAGAACCTGCGAAATCTACCATTCTCTTCTCGATAGATTTTATACCGTCACCTGAACCTGTTGGAGTATAGTTAACTTTTTTACCTGTTGCTGCAAAGTATGCTGATGTCCAAGCTTTATATACCGGAGCTGGGAAAGATGCACCTCTACCTTTGAGATCACCTGCGTGTGCACTTGTAAGTGCTACTGAAGCTGCTACCGCTGCTACAAGAACTTTTTTCATTGACATTGTTGTTTCCTTTTGTTTGTTTTTCTCCAAAAGATTTGGATTGCGAAATGGTATAATATTTTGGTGACAGAATGGTTACACGCAATGGTTCTTGGTTACAATTTGATAACAGAAAAATTGCAACTTATTTATAGAGTCTCAAAACATTGTATAATAACAAAAAAATTATAGAGGGAAATCTTGTATACTATATTGATGGTTGATGATGAAACAGATATGTTGGAGCTCGTGGAGTATGCCCTCTCAAAAGCCGGCTTTGATACTATAGGATGCCTCAATACCCTAACAGCCCAACAGATACTCGAAGAGGAATCGATAGATCTCATCATAATGGATCGTAACCTGCCCGGCACCGAAGGCAGCATATTTGTCAGGGATCTTAGGGAGTTGGGATATCAGCAGCCCGTCATATATCTAAGTGCCAAAGATAGTGATGAGGATATGTTGGAGGGTTTTGAGAGGGGTGGCGATGACTATATCACTAAGCCATTTAACATGGATCTGCTTATTGCCAGAGTCAAAGCGCTCATCAAGCGAAGCAAGGGCGAAGCCAAAGTGTTGACACATAGAGACATAAGCTATCACTTTGAGAGCAAAAGAGTATATATAGATGGAGCAGAGGTAAATTTGAGCACACTCGAAAGAGAGCTACTGCTTGAATTTTTGCAAAATCCGGATATTTTGCTCGATCGTGAAACTCTGCTTGATAGAGTTTGGAGAGATACTCAAAATACCAAACAAAAAACCGTAAATGTAGCTATCAAAAGACTAAAAGAAAAAATAGACCCTACCGGCAAAAAAGATTATATACAGGCAGTCAGAGGAGAGGGGTATATATTGTGCTGAGACTCAAGGATATCTTTTTACGCAAACTAACTCTGATATTTTTAGCACTATTTGTGGCACTTGGTATATCTCTATATTTTTGGATCAAAGATATATATATCAAAGAGGCAAAGGCTGATCTAAGACACAATATTGAAATAGTATCACTTGAGCATAAAGATTTAAAAAATATTGATAAATTTGCGAAAAAAATTAAAGACATTACAGGTCTAAGAGTAACTATCATCCAAGATGACGGCAAGGTCATAGCTGAGAGCAACAGAGACAAAAATGGTATGGATAATCACAAATACCGCAAAGAGATTATCCAAGCACGCAATAACGGCTACGGAAGCTCCATTCGCCACTCACATACACTCGATAAAGAGCTACTCTATGTAGCCAAAAGAGTCAATATTGACGGCAAAATCTACTACATCAGAATGGCACGCAGTATCGATCAGATATTGGGTTCATTTGTAAATGTTGCTATCAAAAGTGCTCTACTCTTTGGACTCTTTGCTATATTTGCATATCGCATAATACTGGGAATTGGCTCAGACATACAGAGTCAAACTCAAAAGATTATAAACTTTCTTGAAGACATGGGAAGCAAAGACAAAGATCGGCATATCCAATCAAGCTACAGCATAGAGTTTAGTAAAATCACTGAAATTCTTAGCAAAACAGCTAAGACGCTTGCCAAAAGAAACAAACAAAAGAGCAAATACACTGCCAAACTCAAACTCGCCAATCGTCAAAAAGATGAGATTATCTCTGCGATATCACACGAGTTCAAAAATCCAATCGCAGTCATTGGTGGCTATTCTCAAACTATAATAGATGATAAAGATATTTCCAAAGAGATCACTGAAAAATTTCTTCATAAAATTCACGCAAACGCCAATAAATTATCGCAAATGATAGATAGACTGAGGCTCTTTGTCAAGCTTGACGAAAACAAACAAAAACTTCAAATAGCCAGATGTGATATATCCAAAATTACACAAAATGCCATAGAGACACTGCAGGCAAACTACCCAGATAGAGAGATTATCCTACAAAATGATGAGACGCAATTTGTCCAAGCAGACTCTACGCTGATAGAAATAGCCATAATCAATCTAATAGAGAATGCACTCAAGTACTCCCAGGAGACTCCAGTAAAGGTTGAGCTCGACAACAATAGTATAAAAATCATAGATGAAGGCATAGGTATACCTGCTGAAGAGATCACCAAAATCACCAAAAAGTTCTACAGAGTAGATGGCAATCATTGGGACAATTCTATGGGTATAGGGCTCTCTTTGGTAGCAAACATTGTCAAAATGCACGGGTTTAGTCTGCATGTCAAAAGCAGGGTAAATGAGGGGTCAGTTTTTGAGATTAGATTTACCCCAACTCTAACTGCAAATTCATAAAAATCAATTATAAATATAAACTAAAATCGATATACTTACTTATAAATTTACTCAAGGGGTTTGTATGAAAAAGATAGAAGCGATAATCAAGCCATTTAAGCTAGAGGATGTCAAGGATGCTTTGATAGAGGCAGGAATCGAGGGTATGACCATCTCTGAGGTCAAGGGATATGGTCGTCAGCAAGGGCACTCTGAGTTATACAGAGGAGCTGAATATGTAGTTGAGTTTATGCCCAAAGTCAAGATAGAGATAGTCGTCAGCACCAATCAATATGCCGATATAGCCGTCGAAGCGATCCGCAAAGCGGCTTTTACGGGCAAAATCGGTGACGGAAAAATATTTGTCAGCGATATATCCTACACACTGAGAATACGCACCGGAGAAGAGAATGAAGAGGCTCTATAGTCCTCTTTTTGTAGGTATTTGAAATTTTGGCAAAGAGCCATTTGTCTCCTTGATTTGATGAGTCTCCTCGGTGCTGCAACAATTTAGCAAAGATTTATCAGGATGTTTGATAAAATCATACCCCCTATACACAGTATACAATCCATATGCAATGACGACTATAGAGGCTAAATTCATCATCACTTTTCTAAAGTTGTTATGAGTAAAGATACCGGCAAAAAGCCCAAGCCCAAATAGTGATGGCACGGTGCTGAGCCCAAATACAAGCATCACTATCGCACCCCAAAAGGCACTTCCTGTGCTAGCAGCTGTCACCGCAAAGAAATATACCAATCCACACGGCAAAAGACCATTGAGCAATCCAAGTATATAAAAGCTACTCAAAGAGCGAGATTTGAGCACGGATCTAAAAGCCTTCTGATACCAACCGCTTCCGCTTACAGAGTGCTCAAGCAGTGTCAAAAACTTCAATCTACCCGATATTGAGAGTCCGGCAAGTATCATAAATACACCTGCGACGATAGTGAGTGTAGCGATTGCACCGCCGCTAAATGACACTACTCCACCGATAGCTCCAAATACAGCCCCCATAGTCACATATGTCGTGATGCGACCGAGTGAGTATGTCAAATGAGCGATAGATTGTGACAATTTGGAGCTCTTTTGATCTATTTTGGTGCTGCTATAAGCTATCACGATACCACCGCACATACCGATGCAGTGACCAAAAGAGCCAAGAAAAGCGATAGTAAAAATCGAGATTAGGTCTATATTGTCCATCAGATCCCCAATAGTTTTTTGCGTATTTTAGGATTGGTCAGATTCTCTCCCCTGAGCATCCTTAGATACATCTCTTTGAAACCTATCCTATCGGATGCAGGCTTCTCTCTGGCTCCAAAGCCATAATGCATCTCAGTATGATCCTTGACTCCATACCAAGCCTTTCTAGCATCTATCCATCTTTTTGTATCAAGCGTATGCACCCAAAGGGTGGCTTTGTCTTTGAATGGCTTATCCTTGAGCCACTTGACCATACATCCCGGATCATCAAAAAACCAAGTCCGCCCATCCGGTGCTACCACTTCAGCCGCATTGCGATCGCTTTTGATGAGCATCGCACACTCTGTATCGTTAGTTTTGTTGTATTTGATAGGCAGAGGCTTTTTGGCAGCATTACCAGAGACTATAGTAATGGGTGCCTCCTTCTTCGCCATAGAGACAAATATCCCGGCAATGATCGCTACCATCACCAATGAGACCAAAATAGGCAATACTTTTTTCATCTATCACCCCGATATTTTTGGCATATCATACACTTTTAGTGTTAAATTTGTGTTAAGAGAAGCCTCAAGCATCTACTATCTATACCTCAAAGTCTATGAGTGAGATACCAAAGTTTCGATAGATAGTTTGCAATATTTTTCACCTTTTGACAAATGGATTTTTTCTCTCTATAGACATTGTTATA
>CAZVPN010000098.1:0-5157 GCA_964628135.1 uncultured Campylobacterales bacterium | reverse complement strand
AAACCCACAAATCTAAATACAACTCAACAAAAATCTAATTTTATGCGTATACCGATTCTTTGCCGAGTTCCTTGGCTAGTAGTGCATAAAATAGGGCTCTATACTTATTTCTATTTGAGCTTCCCATTGCCTCACATACTTTTTTGATGGCTGCATCTATTGTTGCATCATCACTTACGCCGAGCTTTTTTTGTGCAAAGTTTTTCTTGACGGTATCAAGTTCGGATTGTTGAGAGCACGATACAGTTTCACTGTCCTT
Source organism: uncultured Campylobacterales bacterium (assembly GCA_964628135.1). Classification (GTDB taxonomy): domain Bacteria; phylum Campylobacterota; class Campylobacteria; order Campylobacterales; family Sulfurovaceae; genus JAAXPZ01. The sequence goes on along the minus strand of CAZVPN010000098.1, from coordinate 4,898 downwards.
TTTATGAATAGAAGGACCCAACGCTTTGGTAGCTTTGCCAATCAAATCTTCAGATAGCCCAAGACCCAGTTTTTTTGCTTCTGCTACATACTTTTCAATCTTGTCATCAGTTTTACTCATTTGACATCCTTTTGTTGATTTTTTGTAGCCAATTATAGCCATAAAAATCTTTTAGGTCAAATATTGTGGTTTTTGTCCCAAAAGTACCCAATTCATACTGGTATTATATTTCTTGCAAAAATAGGCTATTGCCTCGAATGGTATCTTGTTGCGTCTCTTGATTACGGCGTAGTATTGGGCCTCCAAGGAGAGATGTTTGGCTATTTCTTTATCCATAACCTTCTCTCTGCCGGTTTTATCAGAAATCACTCTTTTGATTCTATTGGATATATCTTGAAAGTTCATTATTATTCACCTTATTGCTTTGGGTGTATGATAATATAATTTTTGATTGAATTGACAAAAATAGGTCAAATTGTCATATTTTTTTGCTATCTATCTCTATGACGGTATGTACATTTCCCCTAGGATTGAAATCAGCTGTCAATTTCATCTGCTTCGGTTCAAGCTTTTCGTATAGTGTGTCAAATATTTCATTGGCTGCATTTTCATGTGATATATATCGATCCATAAAACTGTTAATATATAGTTTTAATGCTTTTAATTCAATCACTTTTTTATTTGGAATGTAGCTAATGTTGATCTTCGCAAAATCTGGATATCCTGATCTTGGACAGCGACAGATGAATTCAGGAAGCTCTACATTGATGGTATAGTTTTTTTCGTGGTTGTTTGGCCAATAGTGTTCTTGTTTATTAATATCGAACTCTTTTATCTCTTTCTCTCCATATTTCACACATTATCCTTTAGTTATATTTGTTTATCAACTCTTTTTCTGATATTACTTTCCCTATGCCAAAGCCCTGCACATAGTCTATGCCAAGTTTTTTAAGTCTATTTTTTTGTTCATCGTTGTCCACCCATTTTGCAATTGTAGTGATACCAAGATTTTTTGACATTGTTATAAGGGAATGAAGCATTTCATTGGTTGTTTGATTGCCAAGTTTGGTAACATATTCTCTGTCGAATTGAACCATGTCAAATCTAAAGTGTTTCATGTATTCCATAGAGGCATTTGAGGATCCAAAGTTATCAATAGCGATTCTCAAGCCTTTGCTTCTAAGATATCCAAGTGTTTGAAAATATGTTGATAAGTCATGGTGAGCTTTTCTTTCATATAATTCTATTATCAGTCTGGAAGCATCTATTTTACTCTCTTCCAAGAGAGAAAATAATTTATTCTGAAACTCTTTGTTTCTCATAGAGAATGGTGATATGTTGAATGTGAATGATATTTGGTTTTCTATCAATGGAAGTAATTTAACTATGTGATTTACTATAGCAAAATCATATTTTCTACCAAGTCCAAGTCTGTTTACGATAGGCAAAAAAACTCTTGGCAGTATTTCACCTGAAGTGTCTGTCTTTAGCTTGACTGAAACTTCGTATATGTCAGTCTTGCCATTTGATACTTTTTCTAATGGTCTAAACATAAAGATCAGCCTTTTTGCTTCAATGGCGTTTGATATCTCTTTTTCGAGCTTAACCAAGCTGTCTACATCCTGTATATCCTTTTTGGGAGATATGGTTTCACTATTCTCTTTTTTTGTTGGGTCAATTAGGCTACTCCGAAGATGGTTTATTGCCTTTTCAAAATCTTCATTTTTGTATGTCATTAGAGAGTAGCGATATGAAATATCTATACTGTTCACGATATGATTATCTGTTGCAAACTGCCTTAATGCTGATTTAAGTTCATTGCTTTTTCCATTTATTGCGATTAGAAAATCTGCACCGAAACGCCTCCCTATCAGAGCATTACTCAAACCACTTTCACTCAAAGCCTGATCGAGCCTCTGTATAATATGATAAAGCAACCTGTTCGTCTCTTCAGTGCCGTAATTTTCATCTATAAGACTGAGATTGTCAATGGTAAGCAGTGCTATTGTTTTTGAGTCTGAATGTTTAAGTTTTTTTTCAAAAGCCTTTTGATTAAATCCGTGTGTCTCATTATCAAGAAGAGTCTCTTGTGCATCTTGTTCAAGCAGAAAGTATATAAAGTATATGGAGATAAAAACAATCGCACCAAACAATATCCAGTTCATTGGAGTAAAAGATATAGAGTCATTTTTTAGAAATGTTCCATATGAGACCAATCCTACAAGCAATAGGATCGGAATCCCTGCTCTCAAAGCCAATTTGAAACGGCGACCCCTCTCTTCCAGCTCAGATAGCAACATCTTTTTTATACATCCAAGTGTTTGACATCTTTGGCATGTGTTTCTATGTAGGCTCTTCTTGGCTCTACCTCATCTCCCATAAAGAGAGTAAATGTTTTGCTGGCTTCATCTATATCATCAAGTGTTATTTGAAGCAAACGTCTATTTTCTGGTGCCATCGTAGTTTCCCAAAGCTGCTCCGGGTTCATCTCACCCAGACCTTTGTATCTCTGGATATATGCACCTTTTTTGGCAGATGCCTCTACCTCATTGAAGAGCTCCAACAGATCTTTGTCTTTGAATTCATCAGTGATATGCTCTTGTATCTTTTGATTTATATATATTGCTTCATTGTAGTGAGGGTTTGTAAAAAGCGCATCATCTATGATTAGCTCCTCAAGACCGTCATTTGTCTGGACAAAGAGATGTATCTTTTCATCATCAATATTTTTGCTTAATATGTTATAACCCAAGTTTTTGATATAGCTCTCTATTGTTTTAGCGAGTTGTTTGTTGGTGCCTCCAACGATATCCGGATTTTCTATCATATATCTGATGACTTCAGGCAATGCAAATCGCTTCTCTATCTCTTTTAGGGTAAGCTTGTAGTATCCAACCAGTTTAAATAGCTCTACTAAATCCTGCTCCCCCATAGTTTTACTCTCTATGGCAGATATGCCATGCTCTATCAAGAAGTTGTTTAAGGCAGCGTCATCTTTGAGGTAAGTTTCATTTTTGCCCTTTTTATAACGATATAGCGGTGGCTGTGCCAAATATAAATATCCTTTTTCAATGACAGGTCTCAAAAATCTAAAGAAGAATGTCATCAGGAGTGTTTGTATGTGGCTTCCATCGACATCGGCATCGGTCATAATGATGATTTTGTGGTATCTGAGCTTCTCCTCATCAAACTCATCGCCAATCCCGCATCCAAGTGCCGTGATCATATTTTTGATCTCATCAGATTTTAGGATCTTTTCCAATCTTGCCTTTTCGACATTTAGGATTTTACCTTTTAGTGGCAAAATAGCTTGAAAAACTCTATCCCTGCCCTGTTTGGCTGAGCCTCCTGCTGAGTCTCCCTCCACAAGATATAGTTCGCTGATCTCAGGATCTTTACTTTGACAGTCTGCCAGCTTGCCTGGCAATGTACCTACACTCATATTGTCCTTGCGTTTGACGAGATCTTTGGCTCTTTTTGCTGCATCACGACCTTTTGCTGCAAGGATAACCTGATTCATAATGGCTTTTGCTTCAATTGGATTCTCTTCAAGATATTTTTTGAAATTATCTGTAAAGAATTTCTGAACAAGAGGGCGCACGTAAGATGATCCGAGTTTACCTTTGGTTTGTCCTTCAAACTGAGGTTCAGGTACACGAACAGAGACGATGGCTATCAATCCCTCACGACAATCATCGCCGGTAATCTTGGTATTTCTCTCTTTGGCATTTGCATTTTTTGCAACATATCCTGCAAGTGATCTTGTCAATCCTGCCCTAAAGCCTGCTTCGTGAGTACCACCATCTGGAGTTTTGATATTGTTTACAAAGGTAAGTACTTTGTCGCTGTCAGCCTGACAATACATGATCGCAATATCCATCTCTATATCATCTGCTTCTCCCTGAAAGAATTGGGCGCTAGAGATAGGTTCTCGGGTATTCATATCCTCTACAAACTGCTTGAGCCCCCCTTCAAAATGAAAGGTCTCCTTGGTGCCGTCTCTCTCATCTTTAAACTCTATTTTGATACGAGGATTTAAGTATGCGAGTTCCTTGAAGCGCTTGGTAAGTATCTCTTTCTGGAATGTTGTACTCTCTGTAAATATTGTCGGATCAGGCCAAAACTCTATCTTTGTACCTTTTTTCTTTGTTTTGCCGGTGATTTCAAGTGGATTTTGTGGTATCCCCTCTTTGAAGCTCTGCTCATGTATGCTTCCGTCTCTATTTATTGTAAGCTTCAAATCTCTTGAGAGAGCATTTACTACCGAGACCCCCACACCATGCAGACCTCCAGATACTTTATAGGTATCTTTGTCAAATTTACCTCCGGCATGAAGTACGGTCAAAACAACAGTTGCAGCCGACATTTTTTCTGTTGGATGCTCTGCTACAGGTATACCTCGTCCGTTATCTTCGATGATTGCTGAGCCCTCTTTTGTGAGAGTCACTTTGATGGTGTCGCAAAATCCAGCCATCGCCTCATCGATAGAGTTATCAACTACCTCATATACAAGATGATGAAGACCTTTTATAGAGGTGTCACCAATATACATTCCCGGTCTTTTTCTTACTGCTTCCAATCCTTTGAGGACTTTGATATTACTTGCACCGTATTCAGCCATTAAACACTCCAAAAAATAATAATTTACTTAGATTTTATCCAAAAAGTGCTTAGTAGAAGGTGGATTAAAGCAGGGTATTGTTTTTTTGTTTTTTTGTTCTTTCTACATGGACTGTTTTAGGGTCATAGGTTTTGTTGCGACGATATGCATCGATGGCATATCTTCCAATCATCGCAGCATTATCTGAGCAGTATTTTAGCTCGGCAGTGTGTAGTTTTTTGCCAAACTCATCACATAGTTTTTGGTATGCATCTCTGATATATAGATTTGCACTAGC
>CAZVPN010000097.1:0-5192 GCA_964628135.1 uncultured Campylobacterales bacterium | reverse complement strand
CAACCTTTCACTTTTGAGCTCTTGCAATAGCCTATCAGCCTCTGCAAATAGGTCATAATGCTCTATATCGTTTTGTAGTAGTGGGAGATACTTCTCATAAACACCCCACAATCTTTTGGCTCCATCCATATTGCCACGCCTTGCTATTTCAAATGCTGTTGCACCGTTGATATAGCCTTTTAGTAGTTTGGTGAAGGGGTGGTTTTTGGCTTTGTATATTTTCCACTGATGCTCCATCGTCTCGTGTGCGTGGGCAAACTCGTTATCTTTTAGATTTTGGATAAACTCTTCAAGTGTCTTTTTCACTATATTCCCTTTGATGAATATATCTTTTGTAGATTTTGCATATTGGATGAGGCATTTAGAAGCATCATATCGGCAATGACCAATGCCATCATAGACTCAACCACCACACTGCCCCTGATAGCCACACATGGATCGTGTCTGCCTTTGAGGTTGAGTTTGGTGCTTTGGGTGTGTATGTCGATGGTATCTTGCTCTTGAAATATGCTTGGAGTTGGTTTGAAATGAACCTTGAGTCTGATCTCATCTGCATTGCTGATACCGCCCAAAATTCCGCCTGAATGATTACTCACAAAGCCATCTGGGGTGATTGGGTCATTGTTTTGGCTGCCTTTGAGATGGGCACTTGTTATGCCATCTCCGATCTCTACCGCCTTGGCTGCATTGATACCCATCATCGCCTCAGCAAGCACCGCATCAAGCTTGTAGTATAGTGGCTCGCCCAAACCAACCGGCACGCCATTTGCTACTGCCAGCACTACGCCGCCTACTGAGTCGTGATTTTTTTTCGCCTCCAAAACAGCTCTCTCTTGCATAGACTCGACATCAGGATCCAAAGCATATAGCTTGGAACTCTTGGCATACTCAAAATCATATGTTTTTGCTTCTATACCGTCTATTTCACACACGCCGCTTTGGACATCTATACCAAACTTGGCAAGCATAAGCTTCGCCACTGCACCGGCAGCCACCCTAGCAGCCGTCTCTCTTGCGGAGCTGCGTCCTCCTCCGCGGTAATCTCTGATGCCATACTTGTGCCAATAAGTAAAATCTGCATGCCCCGGTCTAAATAGATCCTTGACATTGGCGTAATCTTTTGATTTTTGATTTGTATTGTATATCACCATCGCAATGGGAGTGCCGGTGCTGATGCCCTCAAATACGCCTGAGAGTATCTCAACTTTATCATCCTCTTTTCTGCCCGTCTCCATATTGCTTTTGCCCGGTTTTCTCCTGTCTAGCTCGCGTTGGACAAACTCCTCATCTATCTCCAAGCCTGCCGGCACACCATCTAACACACACCCGATAGCCTTGCCGTGTGATTCACCAAATGTCGTCAATCTCAATTTTTTGCCAAAGCTATTCATGATGCCGCCTTTAGTTGCGATAGTGCCTTGTGGGCTGCTTTTTGCTGTGCCTCTTTTTTGCTTTTGCCTTTGGCTTTGCTGATAGCCTCACCATTGAGTCTAACCTCTATCTCAAACTCCTTTTTGTGATCAGGCCCGCTTGAGCCTATCAAAACATACTCAGGTATCACACCATGGGTAGCTTGTGTGAGCTCTTGGAGTGCTGTTTTGTAATCTTTTGAGAGAGTTTTGAGATCAATCGTTGGGTAAGTCTCATTGAGTAGTGCTATCGTAATCTCTTTGCACTTTTCAAGTCCAGCCTCTAGATATAGTGCCCCCACTACCGCTTCAAATGCATTTGAGAGCAAAGATGACTTCTCTCTGCCCCCATTACTCTCCTCTGCCGGCGATAGATATATGTACTTGCCAAGCTCGATTTTGTTGGCAAGCTTGGCAAATCCACTCTCATTGACCAGTGAAGCTCTCGTTTTTGATAGTATCCCCTCTGCCTCATTTGGCAATTTGGCAAAGAGATACTCCCCTACCACAAGATCCAACACCGCATCACCCAAAAACTCCAATCTCTCATTGTTGTATGGCTTTTTGTGGCTCTTGTGCGTTAGAGCCTCTACCAAAAGCTGTTTGTCTTTGAAGCTGTAGCCCAGCCTCTTTTCCAATTGAGTATTGTCATTCATTCATTGTCCTTCATTCTATTTTTGATCTCCTCTGCTTTGGCTTTGGCAAGCTCATCGCATCTTTCGTTTTGTGGGTGTCCATTGTGTCCTCTGACCCATACTCCGTTGATATCATGCTCTTGTGATACCTTTAGATACTCCTGCCAAAGATCCGGATTTTTGACCTTTTTAAAACCCTTTTTGATCCATCCATCAAGCCACTCATTGATAGCTTTTATTACATATGAACTATCTGAGACTATATCCACTCTGCATGGCTCTTTGAGCATCTTGAGACCCTCTATCACCGCCTTTAGCTCCATTCTGTTGTTGGTGGTATCGGGCTCTGCTCCACTATACTCTTTGGTATGGTTGCCATACTCCAATATGCCACCATATCCTCCAGGTCCGGGATTGCCCAGACTCGAACCATCGGTGTATAATGTAACTCTCTTTTTCAATACTCTTCTTTTTGCTTATTTTGCAAACGATTATATCATATTGGATATAATTTGTTTATGATAGAGCAAGCATCCATTGAGTCACTCAAAAGCACCATCGATATTGTTGATGTGATCGGCAACTATATAGAGCTCAAAAAAGCAGGTGCCAATTACAAGGCAAACTGCCCTTTTCACGGCGAAAAAACGCCAAGCTTTGTAGTCAGCCCATCCAAACAGATATTTCACTGCTTTGGGTGTGGAGCGGGCGGAGATGCCATAAAGTTTGTTATGCAAAGCGAACACATTAGCTACCCCGAAGCCATAGAGAAGCTTGCTTCAATGTATAATTTTTCTCTGCGTTATACCAAAGGTTCAAGCGATTATAGTGATGCCAAAAGGGTCTTGGAGATATTGCAAAAGTGGTATAGATACAACTTAACGCACAACCCTGATGCCCAAAAGTATCTTCAGGATAGATCCATAGCCCAACACTCCATAGAGGAGTTTGGCATCGGATTTGTGCCGGATGGCAAGAGTGTGATGGATTATCTGCAATCTCAGCATATTCCATTGCCACAAGCAGTAGAGGCGGGCGTAGTAGCCAAAGGCGAAGATGGGCGGTATTACGCTAGGCTAAATCAACGCATCACATTTCCCATATACTCACCTAGCGGCTCTATCGTAGGATTTGGCGGCAGGACTACTGCCAATCACCCCGCCAAATATATCAACTCTCCACAAACAAAGCTTTTCAACAAATCTAGGCTTTTGTATGGATACCACAGAGCCAAAGATAGCATCTACAAACAAAAAGAGCTGATAGTTTGTGAGGGGTATCTTGATGTGATTATGCTGCATCAGGCAGGATTCAAAAATGCCGTTGCTACATTGGGCACGGCTCTTACTGCGGAGCATCTACCGCTGCTTAGAAAGGGTGAACCTCGTGTGATCTTGGCGTATGATGGAGACAAAGCAGGCATCGCAGCCGCACTCAAAGCAGCCAAGCTACTTGGCTCTCATAGCTTTGAGGGTGGTGTGGTGCTCTTCCCAAATGGTCAAGATCCTGCCGATTTGATCGCAGCCAAAGAGACCCAAAAGGTGGCATCTCTACTCAGATCCGCCAAGCCTCTTATAGAGTTTGTGCTTGAGCAGACTGCATACTCGTATGATCTAAACAATCCAAACCAAAAAGAGGCTGCATTTGCAGAGATCAAAAACTATCTATCCTCACTTAGTGAAATCCTCAAAGAGACATATATCCCCATAGCTGCTACACTACTTGGTATCTCCTCGGCTCTTTTTGCAGACGGCAGAGACAACTCCTCACTCAAGCAGCACTTCAAAGCCACACAGACAAAAGCCGATCCGCAATGGCAAAGCTTGCTAAAGACTATGATAGAAAATCCATCCTTGATAGATGATGTTGCCGATATCCTCTCAAGCGAAATGGCAGGAGACTACAAAGAGGTTTTTGATGCCGTGATGTCGGGAGATATGGATCATCCGCTTGTGATGGGCTTGAGTATCGATGAGAGTATTCCTATTATCGAACCTGAAAATATACAAGATGCACTCAGAGCTCAGCTTGAGATATTTTATATGAAAAAGTTCAAATCCATTATGAGAGACAGAAATATCCCTTATGAAAAAAAGGTATATATCCGAAACAAAATACAACAAGAGATCATCCCAAAAATCAAAAAAGGAGCACTTGTCCCATATGAGAGCAGTATCTTTATTTAGCGGTGGGCTTGATAGTATGATAGCTGTCAAGCTTATGAGAGACCAAGGCATAGATGTCACCGCACTACATATCAAAATAGGCTTCTCCGGCACCAAAGATGTCAGCAAAGAGATGGAGCAAAGAGCCAAAATGGCAGGAGCTGATTTCAAAATAGTAGATGTCAGAGAGGAGTATATACAAGATATTCTCTTTAGCCCCGTATATGGATATGGCAAAAACTTCAACCCCTGTATAGATTGTCACGGATATATGTTCAAGATAGCCAAAGCTATGATGGGTGAGCTTGGAGCCTCATTTTTGGTCACCGGTGAAGTGGTCGGACAACGCCCAATGAGCCAGAGATCAGAGGCACTCAAACAGGTAAGCAAACTAGCAAATGACAAAGAGGACAAGCTCATCCTCAGACCCCTATCCGCCAAACTTATGGAGCCTACTACACCGGAGCTCAAAGGATGGGTGGATAGAGAGAAGCTCCTTGACATATCAGGCAGAAGCAGAGACAAACAGCTGCAACTTGCCAAAGAGTGGGGATGGGAGGATTATGAGAGCCCAGGAGGAGGATGCCTGCTTACTGAGCCGGTATATAGCCAAAAGATACGCGAACACATAGAGCACGATGAGTTTGGAGTCCATGATATCGAGCTGCTCAAGTTTGGCAGACACTTCAGACTACCCGATGGTGCCAAGCTTGTAGTCGGCAGACACAAAGAGGACAACGAATCCCTAAAAGGCGTCAACCATCCAGACTATATCTCGATCAAGCTTCCTATTGCGGGACCTTTTTCTTTGATACAAAAAAATGCTTCACCCCAAGATAGGGAACTAGCAGCAAAGATAGCTATCACATACACCAAAAGCTCACCCGATCAAATCTACAAGATAGAGTTTGAGGATGGCATCATAGCTACGACACCTCTGCCAAGCAGAGCCGAAGCACAAAAATACTTTTTTGACAAAAAGC